>JAISRR010000001.1 GCA_031273565.1 Zoogloeaceae bacterium
TGGAAAATGCTCCATTTTGAGTTTGTTGCACTCCAGCACGGCGGATATCTGTTCGTTCCTCTGGCTTCAGATTGGAGGCAAATTCAGTCAAAAGCGGGACAAGCCTTGCCATGCAACGAATATTGAATGGTTGCAAAAATTCCAACTCATTCTGAAACATGTAAGTATTATACCCCATTGCCTTGGCTACCTGGCTGGCTACCGTAACAGGATCTGCTTTAACATCAACATGGCTTTTGAGATTAAACAGTAGATAAGACATTACGGCGTGGTTGGCCTTGCCACACATATCCATCAATACATCAAAATGTTCCAGACGAAAATCTGGTTTGACCAGAAATCGCTCGCTGTCCGACAGGGTTGCGATAATCAATGCTACTTTGGGTTCGGTGACTCTGGGCATGCCTGGGGGTGTAGTCATTGATGTTTCAGTAAGCATCTGATCGAATTCTGAATAAGCATCAAAATACGCATCCATCCCAAGCGAATCAGACGACACGGCGGGAAATGACAAAAACCACAAAAATAGCGCAAGCGTCAAACGAATTGGAGCCACCATTATCCGCCTTTCATTTAGGATTGATTATCTGTTCAGTGCCGCGCTCAACGCATATGATGTGATGCTTAACGTGTAAGCAGATGATTTCATGAACTTTCGAATAATCCCATAAAACCCCCTCACTGACAAGCCTCGCACCCCGGATCATCAATTGCGCAGAACCTCGGCGCGGCCTCATCCGGGGCATCGCGCGTCTCATCATGACCGCCCGCCAGCTTCTCCGCCTGCGACGCGCCCAATGTGCGCAGGTAATAGGTCGTCTTCAACCCCTTCACCCACGCCAATTTGTAGACTTCATCCAGTTTCTTACCCGATGGCGTGGCGAGGTAGAGGTTCAGGGATTGGGCCTGGTCTATCCATTTTTGCCGTCTGGAGGCGGCTTCGATGAGCCATTTGGGGTCGATCTCGAAGGCGGTGACGTAGCGGTTTCTGATTTCTTCCGGGGCGCGGTCGATGCGGGCGAGCGAGCCGTCGAAGTATTTGAGGTCGGCGACCATCACCGGGTCCCACAGGTTCAGCGCCTTGAGGTCGCGCGCCAGGGTTTCGTTGACCACGGTGAATTCGCCGGAGAGGTTGGATTTCACATACAGGTTCTGGTATTCCGGGTCGATGCCCTGCGAGACGCCGACGATATTGGAGATGGTGGCGGTCGGCGCGATGGCGATGCAGTTGGAATTTCGCATCCCGACTTCGCGGATGCGCGCGCGCAAAGCATCCCAGTCCAGCGTGCGGCTTCTGTCCTGCTCCACCGGCCTGCCGCGTTCCGCTTCCAGCAGCGCGATGGAATCCGGCGGCAGGATGCCCTTGTCCCACAGGCTGCCGGTAAAGCTCGAATAACGTCCGCGTTCTTCGGCAAGGTCGGTGGAGGCTTGATAGGCGAGATAGCACACGGCTTCCGTGGAGCGGTCGGCGAATTCCACGGCTTCCTGCGAGGCGTAGGAGAGGCCGAGAAGATGCAGGCAATCGGCAAAACCCATGAGGCCCAGGCCTACGGGGCGGTGGCGCAGATTGGCGTTTCTTGCCTTGGGCGTGGCGTAGAAATTCAGGTCGATCACGTTGTCCAGCATCCGCATGGCGACGCCGATGGTGTGGCGCAATTTGTCCAGGTCGAGCTGGCCGTCTTTCAGGTGCGCGGGCAGGTTGACGGAGCCGAGATTGCAGACGCCGGTTTCCGTCTCCGAGGTGTTGAGGGTGATTTCGGTGCACAGGTTGGAGCCGTGCACGACGCCCATGTGCTGTTGCGGCGAGCGCAGATTGCACGGGTCTTTGAAGGTGATCCAGGGGTGCCCGGTCTCGAACAGCAGGGTGAGCATGCGCCGCCACAACTGCACGGCGGAAATCTTGCGGAAGAGGCGCATTTCGCCGCGTCCGGCCTTCGCTTCGTAGGCGGTATAGGCTTCGACGAAGGCGCGGCCGGATTTTTCGTGCAGGTCGGGGACTTCATCGGGCGAAAACAGCGTCCATTCGCCGTTTTCCAGCACCCGTTCCATGAAGAGGTCGGGTATCCAGTGCGCGGTGTTCATGTCGTGGCAGCGGCGGCGCTCGTCGCCGGTGTTTTTGCGCAATTCGAGAAATTCCTCGATGTCCAGATGCCAGGTTTCGAGATAGGCGCACACCGCGCCCTTGCGCTTGCCGCCCTGATTCACCGCCACCGCCGTGTCGTTGGCGACCTTGAGAAAAGGAATCACGCCCTGGCTTTTGCCGTTCGTGCCCTTGATGCGGCTCCCCAGCGCGCGCACCGGCGTCCAGTCGTTGCCCAGTCCGCCGGCGAATTTTTGCAGCAGGGCGTTTTCCTTCAACGCCTGATAAATGCCTTCCAGGTCGTCGGACACCGTGGTCAGGTAGCAGGAAGAAAGCTGGGAATGCCGGGTGCCCGAATTGAAAAGTGTTGGCGTGGAGCACATGAAATCAAAACTGGAAATCAATTCGTAGAATTCGATGGCGCGGGTTTCCCGGTCGATTTCGTTCAGCGCCAGTCCCATGGCGACGCGCATGAAAAAGATTTGCGGCAATTCGATGCGGCGTTCCTCAATATGCAAAAAATAACGGTCATAGAGCGTTTGCAGGCCAAGATAGCCGAATTGCAAATCGCGCTCCGGCTGCAAAGCCGCCGCCAGACGGGGCAGGTCGTATTCGGCAAGACGGGAGTCCAGCAATTCCGCCTCAATACCCGATTTGACGAAACGGGGGAAATAATCCCGCGTCTCCGCCACTGCCGCTTCCGGCGCAATCCCGCGCCCCAGAACCTCCTCGCGGATGGCGAACAGTTGCAGGCGGGCTGTCACCTTGTCATAGACCGGGTCTTGCTCGATCAGGGTGCGCGCGGCGAGCACCAGCGCCGTATGCGCCTCGGACAGGGGCATGTTGTCGTAGAGACCTTTCAGGGCGAGATCAAGCACCGTTTGCGCCGAGGCGTCCCCGCCCAGCCCGGCGCAGGCGGATTCCACCCGCAGAAGGAGCGCGTGAACTTCCAAAGGCCGCCGTTCGCCGTTTATCGTGACATGCAGGCCGGAATCGACGGCCTTGCCCTGCCGCGCCTGTTCGGCGGCGCGTTGCTCCGCCCGACGCTCGCGGTACAGCACGTAGGCGCGGGCCACGTCGTGCTCACCCGCCCGCATCAGGGCCAGTTCCACCTGATCCTGTATCGTTTCGATATGCACCGTGCCGCCCGCCGGACGGCGACGCGCCAGGGCATCCACCACATTCCGGGTCAGGCGGCCCACCAGTTCCCGGATGCGCGCGGAGGTGGCGCTCTGCCCGCCCTCCACGGCCAGAAACGCCTTCGACAACGCGACCGCGATTTTTTCGGCCTGGAACGGCGCAATCGCGCCATTGCGCCGGATGACTTCCAGACTGGCGGCGTCATTTGCACCTGAGGCGCCTGAACCCGGCGAACCCGCGCCGCCGGATTCGTGCATGCCAACAGCTTCCTGCAAGGGTTGCCCAGCCAACATCAATGAATTTTGCTGCATTTTCCAATACTCCCCGATGGATGGTGAAGCGGGGGGCTGGAAGACAAGGGCGCGGCACGCTGGGTAAAGCCGGATGCGGGGTCGCCGTCATCGTCCCAGGAGACACCCCGCTCCGTTCGACAAAGAAATGGTGACGGCAGGTCTCCTGGCTTCCGGGTCATCGCCTTGCGCCCGCCTTCCCGGAAAACCCAGTGGCATGATGCGGCACAAAACTCGCCGGTTACAGTTGCGGGGGCAGCTCCAGCATGGAACGGCAGATTGAAACAATCGCCGAACTGGATTCCCTTAGCCGTACAGGGGAGGAAGTCTAGGAGGGCGGGGTGATGATGTCAACAGATCAGACACAATATGTAGTGCTATTACTGTCTGTTGACACTATATGTAGTGGTATCAATGGGGGTCGGCGATAAACAGTTGATCTTTGTAATAACAATCATTATCATTAACGTTTGTGAAACTGACGCCCATCAATCGCTATGAACGGACATGAACACGACGAGGAATACCCGCAAGACCCGCAACTTTCTGTTGCCGCCACCTTGCACCTGCTCTCTATGGTAGGGCTGCATGGCGCGAACGCGGCGCGTTGTTCGGCCCTGTTACGGCATCTGGAACGCCTGTTTCAAGATGAATGCCTTGCTGAACCGCTGCGCCAGACATGTGTGCAGCTTTATTCATCGTGGAGAAGGGTTCTGCGCTCGATACAGCGTGTCGACCAGAATCCCGTTGCGGCGCACTGGATTGAGTCTTTTGACGCGCTGCCGCCCACCGCCAATGGACGTGTGCTGCACTAAAGGCGCGTTTTATTTTAATGACATGGATTGTGCTGTTCCGGGCGGATTGCCTGACGAATGCCCGGACGCACAGGATTTACTGGAGAAAACACAATGTCCCGTTATACCGGCCCGCGCCTGAAAGTCATGCGCGCTTTGGGTCTTGATCTGCCGGGTCTGTCCCGCAAAACGATAGCCGAGCGTTCCAATCCACCCGGACAGCATGGCGCGAAACCGAAGCGAAAAAGCAGTTTCGCGCTGCAATTGATGGAAAAGCAAAAACTGCGGATGAACTACGGCCTGTCTGAGCGCCAGATGCGTCGCGTGGTGCGTGAAGCGCGTAGCGCAAAGGGGTCGGCAGGGGAGAAAATCGCCGAATTTCTCGAAAGGCGTCTGGATAACGTGGTGTTTCGCGCCGGTTTTGCCCCGACGATTCCCGCCGCGCGACAGTTGGTCAATCACGGGCATTTACAGGTGAATGGTCGTCGGGTGGATATTGCGTCCTACCGGCTGCGGGTGGGGGATATCGTGACCCTGCGTCCAAAGAGCGCGACGCTGGATTGCGTCAAGGAAACCCTGGCAGAACCTGCGCTGACCCGGCCGGAGTGGTTGCACTGGGATGAACAGAATCGCGGCGCAAAAATCGCGCATCTGCCTGCGGGAGATGATATTCCGTTCCCGGTGTCGCTCCAGTTGGTGGTGGAATACTATTCGCAAAGACTGTGATGGTTTTCGGTTGCGAACCCGTAAATAAACAACGGGCCGGGTTGAAAACCCGGCCCGTTGAAGCATGTCGGTTGTTACGCTTACGCGCGGGATTTAAGGATGCGGGCGCGCATCCGTTGGTGTGACCGGCGCACGTTTTCCTGCGCTTTTTTGATAATCATCATCCGGCGTTGTACAAGATCACTTGCTTGTTGCGTTCCCATACTCATGGTTGCGTTCTCCTGTAAAGTGGGTAGCCCTGCTTTTGTTGCAGCGCACAAATTGCAATTTCCCACGTAAGTACAGGTAAGTCAAGCATGTTGTAGGAATCTCTTCTCGTTTTGTTGCAGTGCAACAACAACTTTTCTTCCCATTTGCGTATGCCGTTCAGGGGCATTGCTTTCAATCCCGAACGGATATCGGCCTCCCGGTTTGCATTGGTTGTCGGCGGCGAGGCCGCTTCAGATGGCTGACAAACCGCCCCGTCCCCGCCGATCTGGTCGGGCGGGTTCAGGTAGGGCGCTTCGGGTAGGGCGCGCTCTCCGAGCGCGCCGCATGTAAACGACGGCGGTTT
>JAISRR010000109.1 GCA_031273565.1 Zoogloeaceae bacterium
GTTTGGTCATCCAGCGCGCGCGCGGCAGGCTGGAAGGCGGTCAGAGGGTCGAGAAATTCCTGCGCCCGGAGCGGCGTCGCGCCCAGCAGGGTGAGCAGCGCGAACATCATGGGCGCCAACATCATGACGGCAAGCGCCGCCAGCGGTTTCAGCACGCGAGCCATGATTTTTCCGTTTCCTGACGCACCCAATCCAGATAGGCGGGCAGGCCGCGGTCAACGGGAAAGGCGATGATTTCCGGGAGATCGTAGGGATGCTGGTTGCGGATGGCCGCCTGCAATTCTTCGTAGCGATCCGCATGGGTCTTGATGAAGAGCGGGATTTCCGTCGCCGTTTCCAGCTTGCCCCGCCAGCGATACACGGAGCGGCAGGGCGCGAGGATATTCACGCAGGCGGCCAGGCCGTTTTCTACCAGCGTGGCGGCCAGACGCTCGGCATCCGCCGGGTCTGGCAAGCAGGTGAGAACAAGGAGAATTTGTGACATGGCGCTATTTTAACGGCCTTCGCCGCCCGCGAGCCAATTTTTATGGCGCGGACGCTCGCACAAGTGGCCCGAAAAATGCTACCCTTACACGTTATTTGAACGCATTTTGCCCCAACAGAATGGGGGCGGGATGGTTTTTGGCAGAGGATATTGTTTATGATTATTCTGAAAAGTCAGCGGGACGCCTTGCTTCTCCCCTTGCAATCCGTCTCGGGTATCGTGGAAAAGCGGCATACCTTGCCCATCCTTTCCAATGTATTGCTGGAAAAAAAGGGGGATGCCCTGACCCTGATCGCGACGGACATTGAAATCCAGATTACGACCCAAAGCGAGCAAGTGGGCGGTGACGGCGACGGCGCGGTCACGGTGGCCGCTCGCAAGTTGCAGGATATTTTGCGTTCCCTGCCCGAGTCTTCCGAAATCACGCTCGATCTGGAAGACAAGCGCCTGCTGGTCAAGGCGGGCAGAAGCCGTTTCAGCCTGCAAACCCTGCCTGCGGATGATTTTCCGCGCATGGTGATTGCCGAAGGCGAGGAAAAAACGCTTGCCGTGACCCAGAAAGAATTCCGTTACCTGATCGGCAAAACCCAGTACGCCATGGCCGCCCAGGATGTGCGCTACTATCTGAACGGCCTGATGTTGATGGTGGATGGTCAGGAATTGCGCTGCGTCGCCACCGACGGGCACCGTCTGGCGTACAACAGCATGGCGATTGAAGCCGATCTGCCGCGCCAGGAAATGATCCTGCCCAGAAAAACCGTGCTTGAACTGAATCGCCTGCTGACCGACAGCGATGAACCCTTGCAGATTACCGTGGGCGCAAACCAGATTCGCTTTGCGTTCGGGCATACCGTGCTGGTTTCCAAACTCATTGACGGCAAGTTTCCCGATTATGAACGGGTCATTCCCGCCCAACTGGACAACCACATGACGGTCAACCGGCAGATTCTGCATTCCGCCATGTCGCGGGTCGCCATTCTGACCAACGACAAATTCCGTGGTGTGCGCGTCATACTCGATGCCAATGTTTTGAAAATCGTCGCGGCCAACGCGGAGCAGGAAGAAGCCCAGGAAGAAATCGAAGTTCAGTATTCCGGCGCGCCGCTGGATGTCGGGTTTAACGTCACCTATCTGCTCGATGTGTTCAACAATCTTTCCGGCGACGAAATCGAATGGAATTTCAATGACGCCAATTCCAGCGCGCTGATTACCGTGCCCGGCAATGACCGTTTCAAGTATGTCGTGATGCCGATGCGGATTTGATGTCCCTGCCGCGCGAAAATTCTGTTGTCTTGCGGATTGCCCGTCAACCCGCTTTTTCCGCCCACGGACACAACCCCGCCAACCAGCAGGATCGCGTGGCGGGGCGCGCGTTCCGGCACGATGTTTTCGCCGTCATTTCGATAAGCGGCCCGCAATAACCTACAGGAATTATCATGAGCAACGCGCAAGACCCGAAAACCCCCCAGTCTCCCGCCTACGACGAGGACAGCATCCAGCAACTTGAAGGTCTGGAGGCGGTCAGGAAACGTCCCGGCATGTACATCGGCGACACCTCCGATGGCACCGGCCTGCATCACATGGTGTTTGAAGTGGTGGATAACGCCATTGACGAGGCGCTGGCCGGGCATTGCGATGACATCGTAGTCACCATCCACAGCGACAACTCCATTTCCGTCACCGACAATGGTCGGGGTATTCCCACCGGCGTCAAGTTCGACGACAAACACGAACCCAAAAGGAGCGCGGCGGAAATCGTCATGTGCGTGTTGCATGCCGGGGGCAAGTTCAACCAGAATTCCTACAAGGTCTCCGGCGGTCTGCATGGCGTGGGCGTCTCCTGCGTCAACGCCCTTTCCCGCTGGTTGCGCCTCATCATTCGCCGCGATGGCAAAAAATACGCGCTGGAATTTGACCGGGGCCATGTCACCGACCGGTTGCTTGAACAACAAAATGGCGTCGAAGTCTCGCCCATGCGCGTTACCGGGGAAAGCCAGCACAGCGGCACCGAAGTGCATTTTATGGCGGATGAGGAGATTTTCGGCACGATCGAATATCACTACGACATTCTTGCCAAGCGGCTGCGCGAACTTTCCTTCCTGAACAATGGCGTCAAGATTCGCCTGGTCGATCAGCGGACGGCCAAGGAAGAGGATTTTGCCTTCTCCGGCGGTGTTCAGGGGTTTGTGGAATACATCAACCGCAACAAGAGCGTGCTGCATCCCAACATCTTTTATTCCAGCGGCGAATCCACCGTCCCCACCGGCGACCACGACGGCATCATCAGCGTTGAAGTGGCGATGCAGTGGAACGACAGCTATCAGGAGCAGGTGCTCTGCTTTACCAACAACATTCCCCAGGCGGATGGCGGCACGCACCTGACGGGATTGCGCGCGGCCATGACCCGTGTCATCACCAAATACATCGAAGAAAACGAAATCGCCAAAAAAGCCAAGGTGGATATTAC
>JAISRR010000112.1 GCA_031273565.1 Zoogloeaceae bacterium
GAGGACGGAGGACAGAAGACAGAGGACAGTCAGTCAGGGGCGGCTGCGCCTTCGTGGGGTTTACAAACGGCGCAAAGCGCCGCAAACCGACAGTCTTCTGTCCTCAGTCCTCTGTCCTCCGGCGCGCCGCCGGTGCTGCTTGCCTACCAGCAGGCATGGGTTGCCGACCCGTCTCCCCTGAAAGTCATCGAAAAATCCCGCCGTACCGGTCTCACCTGGGCCGAGGCGGCGGATAACGTATTAACCGCCGCCTCGGCAAAAAGTGCGGGCGGGCAGAACGTCTATTACATTGCCTACAATCAGGACATGACCATCGAGTACGTGCAAGCCTGCGCCATGTGGGCGCACGCGTTTAACCACGCCGCCGACCTGGTCGAAGAGGGCTTTTGGGACGACGATGAGGCTGACCGGCACATCAAGACGTTCACCATTCGCTTCCCCGCCAGCGGACATCGCATCGTCGCCCTGACCTCGCGCCCTTCCAATTTGCGCGGTCGGCAGGGCACCATCGTCATTGACGAAGCCGCGTTCCACGACCAGCTGGATGAACTCCTGAAAGCGGCGCTGGCGATGCTCATCTGGGGCGGGCGGGTGCGGGTGATTTCCACCCACAACGGCGCGGATAACCCGTTCGCTGAATTGATCGAAAGCATCCGCGCCAAAAAGCGCAAGGGCGTGGCGCATCGCGTCACCTTCCGGGAGGCGATTGCCGATGGTCTCTACCGGCGCGTCTGCCTGCGGCTGGACAAGCCCTGGAGCGCCGAGGAAGAAAACGCCTGGGCAAAAGACGTGTATGCCTTTTACGGCGAAGGCGCGGCGGAGGAACTGGATTGCATCCCGGCGATGGGCGGCGGCGCTTACCTGCCATTGGCGCTGATCGAAACGCGCATGGCGGGCGGCGGAGAAGTCCCCCTCATTCGCCATCGCTGGCCTCCGGAATTCTCCCTGCAACCGGAACGCCTGCGGGCGCTGGAGGTTGCGGAATGGCGGCGGGATGCGCTGACGGAAACCCTGAATGCGCTTGACCTCTCCCGCCCGCACGGGTTCGGCATGGACTTTGCCCGCGTGGGCGATTTGACGGTCATTACCGTGCTGGAAGAATCGTCGGGGCTGGCGCTTTTTCCCCGGTTGGTGGTGGAAATTTCCAATTGTCCCTTTCGGCAGCAGGAGCAGATTCTGGAGTTTATCGTCAGCCGCCTGCCCCGGCTGCGCGGCGGGGCGCTGGACGCCAACGGCAATGGCGCGCAACTCGCCGAATACATGGCGGATCGTTTCGGGCATGACCGCATCCTGCAAATTCATCTTTCCGAAAAATTTTATATGGAAGAAATGCCGCGCTTCAAGGCGCATCTGGAAGACGCCACGCTGGATGGCCTGCCCCGCGACGAAGAATGCCGTGACGATTTGCGCGCCATCAAGGTGGTGGGCGGCATCCCCAAAATCCCCAGGGCAAAAACCCAGACCGCCGATGGCAGGCGCGTGCAGCGCCACGGCGACTTCGCCATCTCGCTCTTTTTGGCCGACCACGCCATGCGGCGCGAGATCGGCGGCGTCTGCGAAGGCTTTCAGTCTGCCTCGCGCGCGCTGCCCTTTGGTGGCGGCGCGGATGTTGAAGATGACGGCGACATCGCCGCCCCACGTTCATTAAGGATGTTCTAAATGGCGCTTCTCGACCAATACGGCCGCCCCCTCCGCTTGAAAGATGTGGGCGCGCCGCAAACCAGTAAAATCGCCCAGCTGCAAAACCGCTTTGTGGAAAGCAGCCTTTCGCAACTCACGCCCGACCGCGCCGCCCGCATTCGCGCGGATGCTGATCAGGGCAACATCGTGGCGCTGCACGAACTCTTCGACGACATGATGACGGACGCGCACATCGCCTGCGAATTCGGCAAGCGCAAGGGCGCAATCTCCAGTCTTGATTGGGAAATTGTCGCACCCGGAGACGCCAGTTCCCGCGAAGCGGATGACCGGGAATGGGTTGAAGGCATCCTGCGCGAAGTCCTTGACAATTTTGAAGACGTGCTGGAAGCCTTGATGGATGCAACCGGGCATGGGTTTGCGGGCATCGAGATGGAATGGGGGCGTCAAGGCGGCGAATATCTGCCCCGCTTTTACGCCCGTCCGCAATCGTGGTTCCAACTGACGCAGGATCGCCAGCGCCTGACCCTGATGGATGGCTCCCCGGATGGCGCAGACCTTACCCCTGGCGGCTGGATTCTGCATTTGCCGGGGCTGCCCAAAACCGGGTATATCGCGCGCATGGGTCTCGCGCAGGGCCTGATCTGGCCGTTCATTTACAAGCACTACGCCCTGGGCGACTTTGCGAAGTTTCTGGAGTGCTACGGCCTGCCCATCATCATGGGTAAATACTACCAGGGCGCAACGGCCGCCGAAAAATCCAGCCTGCTGCGGGCGGTGACGCAACTGGGACACGACGCCCGCGCCATCATGCCCAAAGAGATGGAACTGGAAGTCGAAAAAGTGACCGCTTCCGGCGATGGCGACGCGCATTTAAAGATGATCGATTGGTCAGAGCGCTCTGCGTCCAAACTCATCCTTGGGCAAGTGCTTTCTTCCGAAGCCAAAGCAACCGGCATGGGGTCGGGCGTCGCGGATTTGCACGATGCCGTACGGCGCGACATCCTGAAATCCGACGCCAAAAAACTCGCCGCCACGCTGACCCGCGATCTGGTGTTCCCGCTTCTGGCGTTCAACGGCAGAATCAACAGCGCCGCCCGCTGCCCCCGCTTCGTCTTCGATCTGGGTGAGGCGGAAGATTTGAAGACCTATGCAGAAACCCTGCCCATCCTCGCCGCCAACGGCGCAAAAATCAGCATCAACTGGGTGCATGAAAAACTTCGCATCCCGAAAGCAACGGATGACGATGAACTTTTTGGGCAAGCCGCCCCCGCCATGAATGAAGATTTTGCGGTGGGCTTGAAATCCAGACTCGCCGCATTGAAAGCCTTGCCACTGGCAGAAACAGAACCCGACGCCGCTGCCCAATCCGTCGCCCAGCTTGTTACCACTACCGCACCGACCATGCGCGCGTGGCTGGAACAAATCGAAGCCATGCTGGATGCCGCCGGCAGCCTCGAAGAATTCCGCGCCATGCTGGGCGCGGCCTATCCCGACCTCTCTGCGGCTGGCATGGCAACCCCGCTCGCCGACGCCTTCGCCGCCCTCTACCTACGCGGGCGCGATGACATTCTGGAGGGGCGGTAATGGACATTGTCGACCAAACGCAGGAGCGCATCGAACGCCTGGCCCTGTGCGAGCAACGCTTCGGTCGGGCGAGGCCAAAACCAGAAGCGCCACAGGCAACAGGTTATTGCCTCTTCTGCGGCGATCCACTGGCAGACATGCGCCGCTGGTGTTCCGCCCTTTGCCGCGACGAGTGGGAACACCTCGACGCCCTGCTGCGCAGGCGGGGGGTGTAAGCCATGGCGCGCCCCGTAGACATCGGGTTTGATACGCCCTTCGCTGAGCAGGTGGATTTTTTTCGGCGAAAGTTGAACCTGCCGACGGCGCGTTGGGACGACCTCCGGCACGAGGCGCACGACCGCGCCTTCGTGGTGGCGGGCGCGATGCGCGCCGACCTGCTCGCCGACCTCTCCGCAGCGGTGGCAAAAGGCATTGAACAGGGGACGGGGCTGAAAGAATTCCGCGCCGACTTTCGCAACATCGTCGAAAAGCGTGGCTGGCACGGCTGGACGGGCGAAGGCACCCAGGCGGGCGAGGCGTGGCGCACCAGGATCATCTTTGAAACCAATCTCCGCACCAGCTATGCCGCCGGGCGTTATGCACAACTTACCGACCCTGACCTGTTACAACGCCGCCCGTACTGGAAATACATTCACGCCGACGGCGTGATGGCCCCCAGACCGCAGCATCTGGCCTGGAACGGCATGGTTCTGCCGCACGATCATCCCTTCTGGGAGACCCACTACCCCCCCAACGGCTGGGGCTGCGGTTGCCGGGTCACTGCCGTGCGCGGCCCGAAAGAGGGCGACAAAACCGCTCCCCCCGAAGGCTGGGACGCCATCAACCCCAAAACCGGCGCGCCCGTCGGCATCGACAAGGGCTGGGCCTACGCGCCGGGAAAGAGCGTGGCGAATGAGTTGCGCGGGATTGTCGAGCAGAAGGCGGCGAAATTACCTGAACCTATCAAATCTGCCTTTGAAGCCGACATGAAATCTGTTTTTCCCGCAGCGACGGGCTTTGAGGAACAGAAAACAGCCAAGGCAGCGGCAGAATGGGCGATGAAGCATAATCTTGCCGATTTCGCGGACTATACTGGCATCAAGCCAGAAGTCGCCAACGCTTGGAACCGCAGCATCTACGACCACTTGCAAGAGTTTCCGGAATTACGAAAAAACCTGGAATTCATCGGGAGCGCACAGGCTCACTCCAGACAATACGCAGACAATTTTCGCAAAAAAATCGTGGAGGAAGCCATCAAAAAGGGCATTCCGGCAGATATCGCCGAGCAATATGCCCGTAAACTGGTCAAAACCTCCAGGGTTCCAGGAACCGATTATGCTCACTCCAGAAGTGGCATCGCGCCGGGAATATCTGTCAACATAAAATACGGCAAAGCTCCGGCTGCATTCACTGACAAACTGAGGCATGATGTAAGCGCAGGATGGCATCCTGTCGGCTGCGACACCATACGCAGCGTGGTAGATCATGAGCTTGGGCATCAACTTGACGGTTTGTTGGAGCTTTCCCTTGATTCCAAAGTGAAGAAGCTCTATAAAGAAGCTATGGCGCAAGGCATGAAGGATGCCGTCTCTGGATATGCCGCCAAAAACATTAACGAATTCATTGCAGAGAGTTGGTCGGAGTACCTCAATAATCCGACGCCGAGGCCCACTGCGCAGTCCATCGGAAACATTGTCAGGAGTCGTTATGCTCAACGCAGAAGTCGAGAAAACAATGCAGGAAATACTGGCTGAAATGCCAAAGGGTTCTGGAATTACCTCTGGCCTTGCGTTTGGTGAGGAGAACCAACGGGCATTGGATGCCTGGATTGCGGCTGGCGCTGTTCCTGGAGACGAGCATCTATATGGTCGTTTCGTCGATGACGAGGAAAAATCTGACTGATGGCCCGCTTCTCCATCACCATCGACGAAAATGGGGGAGCGCCTGATCTCCCCCGTGGGTGCTGCGTGGAGACTCCCGTCCTTCCACTGGGTCGGAATTTCCGACCTGCCAAGCATTGCCTCATGGCGACAACAGGTATCAGGCATACCGTTTGCATTCGCAGGGAGATTTTGCCGTAGCGCCTTGACTGTAATTATAGACCACCGGAGGAGAGCATGTCACTGGAACGGGTGCTGGGGGTGGATTACAAGGCAAGGAAAGATGGCGATCACGGGTTTCAGAGCATCCGGGAAATTAGACCGGGGAAGAAAAGCCGGTCGATTTCGTTGGTCTCAATGTGGATAAAGAGAAGGGAGCACTAGCCGCCTGCCAAACGTCCTTAACGCACTGACCTCGGAGATCAGGAGTAGATGCCTAGTGCTTCGTTGATTATAGAAAGGATTCACCATGCCCGCCAGTTTTTCTGTCGTCGTCGAAAACCGTCAGGTGCTGGAGGCGCTCGCCCAGCTCACCCTGCGCATGTCGCCCTCTGGTCTGCGACCCGCCATGCTGGAAATCGGTGAATCCTTGGCTGAATCTACCAGGCGACGCTTTGAAACCAGCACCGCACCGGATGGAACGTCATGGGCGCCGCTGGCAGAGGGCACCGTGCTGGCACGCTATCAAAAGATGATGGGCGGTCTGGGCAAGCGCCACTACAAGAAAGACGGCAGCCTGAACAAGAAGGGTGAGGCAGCGGGGGCAAGAATCCAGTCCGCCTCAATGAAGCCCCTCGTCGATACCGGACAACTGGCAGACAGCATCCGTTACCAGCCCATTGATGGCGGCGCGGGCGTGGAAGTGGGCACCAACCGGTTCGGAAGCGCGTGGGAAGGCGGCGCTGCCATCCATCAATTCGGCAGCGAAAAAGCCCACATCCCCGCCCGCCCGTTTTTTGGTCTTTCCACCGACGACGAAACGACCGTGCTGGACATCCTGCAATCCTTCCTGGAAGATTCGTTTTCCTGATTTTTGCGGCGCTGTTTTTAATTGCGTGTGGTGCAATTAAATTGCAAAACCCTTCCCACCACATCCACCTTCATCCGCCCTCATCCCACAAATATCACGAAATCCCCCTTCAAATATCGTGCACCTAATCAGTGCAATCCAGTTTAGCTTTGGAGACATCGATCCCCAGATGAAACAACGTGTTCATGACAGCGACTCCTCGAATGATCTACCTTGTGAATACGGGCTACCGGCAAGCCGGGCCAAAGA
>JAISRR010000115.1 GCA_031273565.1 Zoogloeaceae bacterium
TTCATCAACGCCAAAGGCGAAGTGGCCATTGAGCCGAGGTTCGATAAGATCGAAGACTTCGACGCCAACGGTCTGGCAAAAGTCGAGGAAAACGGGAAAGTCGCTTACATCAACACACAAGGCGAGTACGCGCTGTATCCAGTCGGCGTTTCCGGTCTGTTCAAGATAGACAGAGACGAAAGAACCGATTATCTCGATAAAGAGCAAAAGGTCATTTTCTCGGTGGAAACCCTCTGCGACATCCGCGTGCTCAAAAACGCGGAAGGCAAAATCGTCTGGCCGAAAGAGGGCGTTGTTTGCCCGGAGGCGGACTGAATCATGGCATGGAAGCCGTACACAATCGTGCCGCCTGAATGCCGCTTCTGACCGCGCTTTCCAGCGTGGCCGGATACTCATTCCAGGTGTGGTCGCCCGCAATAAAGAGTCCCTGCCACGGCGTTGTCCGGGGGCAGCGCTGCAGGTTGGGGACGCAGGAAAAAGTAGCGCGTTGCTCCTTGATGAAGTGGTGGGGCGGCGGGCTGTTGGTTGCCAGATGGGGCAGCAGGCTGGTGATTTCCTTGTGCAGGGCGGCTGCCAGCGCATCGTCGTTCAGGGTTTCCCATGCGCCATGACCGGAAAGAATGGCGGCAAGCACGCCTTGCCCCCGGTCGACCAGCCATTGTCCGATGCCAGATTGCAAGGACATGAGGGGGAAGGGCAGGGCGACAGGGGAAGGGTAATGCAAATAAACGGTGGCGATGGGTTCAAAGTTCAAGGATTGGGCAGAGAAAGATTCGGCGACAAGCTGCGCTGGCGCGTGCGGACGTTCCGGAAAAAACGCGGCAAGGGGAGAGATAAGGGCGGACAGGTGTTGCGGCGCGACGGCGACGATGACCTGATCGAAAACCTCGCCTTCCCCTGCGCTTGCCAGTTGCCAGCCGCCATCGACCGGTTGCAGGCGACGGATGCGCTGGCGGGTGCGTATCTGTACGCCCCGCGCCTGTAACCAGTCAGCGGCGGGTTCGGGCAGCAGGGCGGAAAGGGTGTCGCGGGGCAGGAGCAGATCGGTCGCGCCGGGTTCAAGGCTGCCCAGACTATCGCGCAGCACATGGGCGAAAATCTGCGCCGATGCCCGTTCTGCGGGCGTGTTGAGCGCCGCCAGACAAAGGGGTTCCCACAACCGTTGGCGCAACACGCCGGTTTGACCGGCTGCGCTCAGCCAGTCGGTGACGCTGCAATCCTGTTCGAGTTGGAACTGTCGGCGTTTCTGGCCTTGCATCCACAGGGCGCAGGAAAGTTTTTCCGCGAGACGGACGCCTTTTGCGGTGAATAAACCCCAGGCCAGATTAAATGGCGCGGACAGGCGGGGCAGGGCGAGACAAAACCCCCGGTTATCGCGGATTTGCAGGGGCAGGCGTTGGAGTTTTTGTTCCGGGGAAACGCCGACCCGCGTCATCAATGCCAGCGTTTCCCGATACGCGCCGAGCAGGATGTGCTGCCCGTTATCCAGCGTGATGCGCCCCCGCTCCCCCGACGGAGAGGGGAGATTTGCGTCGATGGCGCGGGCGCGACCGCCCAGTGCGCGTCCGGCTTCAAACAGCGTGATGTCGACGGGGGGCGTGTGTTCTGCGAGTTCAACCGCAGCGGCGATGCCTGCCCAGCCGCCGCCGATAATGGCGATTTTCATGCAATGATCCCGATGCCCTGATGCCGGTTCACGGCGAAATGGACATCATACCTCAACGCTTCACATGCAATCCGCATTCCCTGGTTTCCGGGTTTTCCCACCACCAGCGACCGGCGCGGATGTCTTCGCCGATGCTTAAGGATCGGGTGCAGGGGGCGCAGCCGATGCTGGGGTAGAACTGGTCATGCAGCGGATTGTAGGGCACCTCGCGCGTGCGGATGTAGGCCCAGACTTCCGCTTCGCTCCAATCGACCAGCGGGCTGAATTTTTCCAGTCCGTGTTCGGCGTCGAAGTGCTGCAAGGCGAGGTGCTGGCGGGTACCGGATTGCCCGGCGCGCATTCCGGTGATCCATGCCTTGCAGCCATCAAGGGCGCGGGTGAGCGGTTCGACCTTGCGGATGCGGCAGCAGGTCTGGCGCAGTTCCACCGATTCATAAAAGGCGTTGATGCCGTTTGTGTGCACGAAATTTTCCAGCGTCGTGCGCTCCGGGTAAAAGACCTGAAAATGCGTGTTGTAATATTTTTCGGCGGCGGCCATGAGGGTGTAGGTTTCCGGGGGCAGGCGACCCGTATCCAGACTGAAGATGCGGATCGGCAAGCGGTTTTGCAGGATCAGGTCTGTCAGCGCCATATCTTCCGCGCCCAGGCTGTTGGCGAAAACAGCGGGCGCGTATTCGTGGGCGATGCGGGTCAACAGCGCCCGCGCCTCGACGACTCGCGCCTCCAGCATCCGCAGCAGGTCGGGGGTTAATTCCGGATGCGTGGCGGGATTGCGCGCGGTTTTGAGAGACGGGAGCGGGGTAAATTCATTCATGGAGCATTGAGTTCGATTTTATGTTGACGGGCGGCGAAACAGGGGCGCAGGCGGGATAACCGCGCCCTGATAGGCGTGGCTCAACATGCGTTGTCCTGCGGCATCCCGCAACAGGACGAGGGCGGCGTCTGCGTTCTGATCCTCGCGCAACGCCCAGGCCGTGAAGCCGGTACGCCACATGTACAGGAGTTGGTCTGGCAGCACATCGCCGACAGCGCGGATTTCGCCCGTATAGGCCAGACGTTCGCGCAACAGGCGGGCGAGGCTGTAAGCGCGCCCATCCACAAATCTGGGAAAGTTGAGCGCGATGACCGCAAACGCATGCACCTCCCCAGTGAGCGATGCGATCAATTCGGCGGGCGGGGTTTCCGGCGCGAGCCACAGGCCAAAACGGGCGTCGCGGGCACGGATGACGCCTGCGTGCGCCTGCCAGATGGAAAACGGATACAGCCAATCGCCTGCGGGCAGATTGTTCGGATGGTGCAAATCAAGGTCTTCCGGCGCGACCAGCCAGTTGTCGGCAGCGAAGCGGTTGAATTCGCCGTTGGCGTATCGAATCAGGGCGCTCATGCGAACGTCTCCTCCTTCAGGCAGGATTTGAACGAGGCGCTGCCGATGCGTTCAACGGTGTCCAGAAAACGCTCCTGCGGGCGACGCTCGCGCACGAAAACGTTGATGATGTTGTCCACCACTTCAGGCACGCGGGCGGCAGCGACCGCCGGGCCGATGACCTTGCCGGTGCGGGCGTCCTTGCCCTGACGCCCGCCCAGGGTGATCTGGTAATACTCCTCGCCCTGCCGGTCGACGCCGAGAATGCCGATGTTGCCGACATGATGGTGACCGCAGGCGTTGATGCAGCCGGAGATATTGAGGGAAAGTTCGCCGAGGTCGAAAAGCGTGTCCAGATTGTCAAAACGCGCCTGAATCGCCTGGGCGATGACGACGGACTGAGCGTTGGCGAGGTCGCACAAGGCGCCGCCGGGACAGCAAATCATGTCGGTGAGCAAACCGATGTTGGGCGTGGCCAATCCATGCGTTTGCGCGGCCTGCCAAAGCTCAAACAGGCGACCCTGTTCGACATCCGCGAGCACCAGATTCTGTTCGTGCGCCACGCGCGCCTCACCGAAGCTGTAGGCATCCGCGAGCGTCGCGACGGCTTCCATCTGCGCCGCCGTGATGTCGCCGGGCGCCTGACCGGGCGCTTTCAGCGACAGGGTGACTGCGGCGTAGCCGGGAATCTTGTGCGGGTGTACGCAACGGGAAAACCAGCGCGCGAAATCCGGGTGGGCGGATTTTTGCGCCGCCAGAGTCTCATCCCGCGCGGGCAGGGTTTTATAGTCCGGCGCGGTGAAATACGCGGCGACACGTTGGTATTCGGCGTCGGTCAGCGTGGCGGGGCCATCTTTCAGCGCCGACCATTCGGCGGTCACCTGACGGGAAAATTCCCGCAATCCCAGGCTTTGCACCAGAATTTTCAGCCGCGCCTTGTAGGGATTATCGCGCCGACCATGTAGATTAAATATCCGCACAATGGCTTCCAGATAGGAGAGGATATGCCGCCAGGGCAGGTTTTTCTTCAACACCTGGGCGCGCAGCGGCGTGCGTCCCAACCCGCCGCCGACCCGCACGGTAAAGGTCGGCTCGCCTTGCGTGCTGTCCAGTTGCAGTCCCACATCGTGATACCAACTGAGGGTGCGATCTTCACGGCTGCCGGAGATGGCGATTTTGAACTTGCGCGGCAGATAGGCGAATTCCGGGTGCAGGGTGCTCCACTGGCGCAGGATTTCAGCCAGAGGACGCGGGTCGATGACCTCATCCGGGGCAACGCCCGCAAACGGGTCGGCGGTGACGTTGCGGATGCAGTTGCCGGAAGTCTGGATGGCGTGCATTTCCACTTCCGCCAGCTCATCAAGGATATCCGGCACATCCTCGATGCGCACCCAGTTCAATTGCAGGTTGTGGCGGGTGGTGAAATGACCGCAGCCCTTGTCGTAACGGCGGGAGATGCGCGCCAACGCGCGTAACTGCTCGCCTGCCACCATGCCGTAAGGCACCGCGATACGCAACATGGGCGCGTGGCGCTGCACATACAGCCCGTTCATCAGGCGCAGGGGTCGAAAATCATCGTTGCTGAGCGCGCCGGAGCGCCAGCGCGCCACCTGCTCGCGGAACTGCGCCGCCCTTTCCTGAATCAGGGACAGATCATCAACGTTATATTTATACATGGAAATTCGGGGGGCAGAAGACAGGGGAGGCATGGTAATGCTTGTAGTTTTAATGAAAAAGAATATAAGGTTACATTGTTATAACTTTTTATTGTTAATTGTGGGCCATGAAACTCCAGCAACTGCGGTACATCGTTGAAGTGATGCGTCGGGGACTGAATGTCTCCGAAGCGGCGGAAGCGTTATACACCTCCCAGCCGGGTGTCTCCAAGCAAATCAAGCTACTGGAAGACGAACTGGGCGTGGTCATTTTCGAGCGTAGCGGCAAGCGCTTCACCGGCGTTACCGAGCCGGGACAGGCGATTATCGAACGCGCCGAACACATCCTGCGCGAATCAGAAAACCTTGTGCGTCTGGGCCGCGACTACGCCGGAGGCGAAACAGGCACTCTGGTGGTGGCTGCCACGCACACCCAGGCGCGCTACGCCATGCCGCCCGCTGTCAAGGAATTCATGACGCGGCATCCTACCGTGCAGTTGATTCTGCGTCAGGGCACGCCCACGCAGATCGCCGACTGGGTGGAGAAGGGCGACGCGGACATCGGCATCGCCACCGAATCGCTGGATAACCGTCCCAGCCTCGTCAGTTTGCCGGTCTGCCAGTGGCGACACTGCGTCATCGCGACCGAAAACCATTCGATCACGCAGGCAAAGCCCCTGTCGCTGGCGGATCTCGCGCGCTGGCCGCTGATTACCTACGACGCGGATTTTACGGGCCGTTCGCGCATCAATCAGGCGTTCGCCCGACACAACCTGGAACCCAAGATCGTGCTGACCGCCCTCGACGCGGATGTCATCAAGACCTATGTGAGCATGGGCCTGGGACTCGGCATCATCGCTGAAATGGCCTTCGACAAGACGCGCGACGCGGGACTGGAAGCGTTTTCCGCCGGTCATCTGTTTGAATCCAACACCACCCGCATGGCCTTGCGCCGGGGCGTTTTCCCGCGTCGTTTTGAATACGATTTCATCCATTTTTTCGCGCCCCATCTGGATAAATGGGTGGTCGACAGCGCCTTGCAGGGCGAAGGCGAGGGCGAGGATTATCAGGTTTGAGTTTCAGAGGACAGAGGACAGAGGACAGAGGACAGAGGACAGAAGACAGTCGTTATGCGGCGCGTAGCGCCGGTGGTAAACCCCATGAAGGCGTAGCCGCCACAGACTGACTGTCCTCAGTCTTCTGTCCTATAATCGCCGGGTTCCATTTCTTCTTCTATTACAAGGGAGTCGTTCTATGCGCGCAGTCATGGTGGCCAACCCCAAGGGCGGGTCTGGCAAAACAACTCTGGCGACCAATCTGGCCGGTTATTTCGCCAATCAGGGGAAAAGCGTCAGTCTTTGCGATCTGGATCGTCAGCAATCTTCGCTGCGCTGGCTGGCCTTCCGCGATCCTGAATTGCCGCCCATCACCGGCTATTTCAGCGGCAACCAGATGTTCGTCAGCCTGCCGCAGGAGCCGGAATGGGTGGTGCTGGACGCACCCGCCGGGTTTCAGGGCTACAAGCTCAACGATTACCTGCGGGCGGTGGATCGGGTCTTGATCCCCATCGTGCCTTCCATTTTCGACATGGCGGCGACGGAGGATTTTTTGAACGCCTTGCGCCAGGATCTAAGCGGTCGCATGGCCAGAATCGGCATCGTCGCCATGCGTATCGACCCGCGCACCCGCGCGGCCAGCATGCTGGAAGAATTCCTGCGCCATTTCGACATCCCCATCGTCGCCTACCTGCGAAACACGCAAAATTATGTGAACGTGGCGGCAGCCGGACAAACCATCTTCGACCCGCCGCGCGCCCGCAACAAACGCGACATCGAGCAATGGCAAGGTCTGCAGAAATGGATCGGCAAGTGACGCGTTGAGATGACGCCCTTGTGAATGGCAGGAGATCAAAATGGCGCGGCGATACGGAAACCCGTACCGCCGCGCCATTTTTTCGGGTATCCCGCACCGATATGATCTGTGAATTTACTTCAAGTTAACCCTCTATCTATTTATTTTTATTGATCTTATTCGTGTTTCTGTTAAACTGGACGAAAATCCGCCAGCCAACAAATGGTGTGTCCATGAAAAAAATCATTGCTTATTCGCTTGTCGTCGCCATGACGGTGTTCATCAGCGTGCCCGCAGAAGTCAGCGCGGCGCCCAAGTCATCCAAGTCAACCAGGCAGAACGTCAAACAGGGCAAAAAACCAGCCAACAAAGCAAGTAAACCGAACAACCCGGCTGTACGCCAGGCTGCGGCGGCAGATAGTGAATCTCTGTTCGACGGCAATGGTCGCCTGATGCTGGGTTCGGCTTCGGCGCTGGTGCTCAATCAAATGACGGGCACGACTCTGCTGGAAAAAAATCCCGGCATGATTTTGCCGATTGCGTCCATTTCCAAACTGATGACCGCCATGGTGGTGATAGACGCCCATTTGAACATGGAGGAAGTCATCAGCATTTCCGACGCCGACGTGGATTACCTGAAAGGCACCCGCTCCCGCCTGCCGGTGGGTGTCAGCATGACGCGGGACACCGCCTTGCTGCTGGCCCTGATGTCCTCCGAGAACCGCGCCGCAAACGCGCTGGCGCGGCATTATCCGGGTGGGTTATCGGCTTTTGTGGCGGCCATGAACCGCAAGGCGAAAGCATTGGGGCTGACCCAGACCTACTTTGAGGAACCGACCGGCCTTTCTTTCAACAATGTGTCGACGGCGCGTGATCTGTCGCGCATGGTGATGGCGGCGCATCAATATCCGATCATCCGTGAATACACCACCATGGCCGAAGCCAGGATAGACATGGGCGATCGCGTGCTGGATTTTACGAACACCAATACCCTCGTCAAAAATCCCCAATGGCAGATTGGCCTTTCCAAGACCGGCTATATCTCCGAGGCGGGGCGTTGTCTGGTGATGCAGGCATGGGTGGCGGGCAAGCCCGTGGTCATGGTGTTTCTGGATTCCAGCGGGAAAATGACGCGCGTGGGCGACGCCAATCGCGTCAAACGCTGGATGGAAGGCGATACGCCCGGAAATACAGGCGCTTGATCATGCAGGAATTACGCATTGAAGACGCCGTGCCCGTCCTGCCCTCGTGGATTAATGGACGGGCTTTTTTGAGCCTGACTTCCGATTTTGCGGAAGTGCGTAATTCCCAGGGTGAAGTCCTGCGCCGCACGCCGCTCTGTGGCGCCGATGAAGTTGCTGCGGCGGTCGCCAGCGCCGAGGCCGCCTTGCCCGCATGGTCGGCCTTGCCTGAACGTGAGCGCGGCAATTTTCTTGTTGCGTGGGCTACCGCGCTGGAAGGATATGCCGCGCATTTCGCGCGCCTGATTTGTGAAGAGAGCGGCATGGCGGAGGGGGCTGCCCAGACCGAAGTCGCCGCCGCCGCCACCGGATTAAAAAGTGCAACGTCTGCAAAGATTGAAGCGGAAGACAAAGCTGTTAAGATTGCGGCCTGCGTCTGGAATACGCAATTGTCACTGGGCGCCGTAGCCCGTCTGATTGCTCCGGCGTTGTGTGCTGGCGGTGTCGTTATCATCAAGCCCTACACACAATTTCCCGGCGCGGTATTCGCCTTGTGCGAACTTTCCGCGCGCGTCGGTATTCCGGCGGGGGTCGTCAATCTGGTGCAAGGCGAAGACGCCGTACTGGAGGCGCTTGCCGGGTATGACGCGGTACAGATTCTCTCCCGGTAGCACAGGCGCGTCCCACAACAACTCTCACAGGAGCAACAGACGTATGAAAAAAATTGCCATTACCTACCATAGCGGCTACGGGCACACTGCCCGTCAGGCGCAGTCCGTTCTTGAAGGCGCGTCTTCCCTGTCCGGCGTAGACGCCAGACTTTATGACGTGACCACCCTCGACGATGCCGCCTGGAGCGAACTGGATGCCGCTGACGCCATCATCTTCGGCGCGCCCACCTACATGGGCAGCCTCTCCTTCAAGTTCAAGGAATTCATGGAAATCTCCAGCAAACGCTGGTTTGCCCAGACCTGGAAGGACAAGTTTGCGGCGGGCTTCACCTGTTCCGCCGCGCAGTCCGGTGACAAGCTTAACGCCCTGATACAACTGATGATCTTTGCCGGGCAACACAGCATGATTTGGGTCAGTCTGGGGATTCTGCCGGGCAACAATTCCACCAGGGGTTCGGTAAACGACCTGAATCGTCTGGGCGGCTACAGCGGCGCAATTGCCCAGGCCAATGCCGACCAGGGCGCGGACGGAATGCTGGAATCCGACCTCAAGACCGCATCCCTGCTCGGACAGCGCGTCGCCGAACAATTGCTGCGCCTGAAGTAGTCCCCCGGTGTTGGAACCCGTGCGTCAATCCGGCGCCTGCTGCATGGTCGCCAAACCTTTTACGCAAGCGCAACCGGTCGCGCCCTGTACGGTGATGCGGTAACGGCAATGGGCATCCCGCACGGGACGCCCATTGCCTGTATTGCATGCTGTGTCCGCTGTTTTCGACCTTACTTGAAATTGAAACGGCCTTCAGCGATCAGGTTTTGCAAAGGCTGGCGGTCGTTGGGGGTTTCACGCGCGCGCAGTTCGGGGGAGAGGATTTCGGGGTTGCCCCGGCGACCAATCACAATTGCGCTCTCGACATTGTAGTTTTCCGGAATTTCCAGCACTCGCCGGGCGGCTTCCTTGTCAAAGCCGGTGATGATGTGCGCGGCCAGCCCGACAATGCTGGCCTGCAAGACCAGATAACCAACCGCCGCACCGGTGTCATAGGATGGCGTGCCGGTATCGATGGCTTCCGTCGCGCCGGGTGGCACAAACTCCTGCGCCGAGACCGCAATCACCAGCGCGGAAGCGCGTTCGGCCCAGACGCGGTTATAGGGAATCAGCAACTCAAGAAAAGTCGCCCATTGCGGCGTTCCCCGGCGAGCGTAGATGAAGCGCCAGGGCTGGGCGTTGTAGGCCGAAGGCGTCCAGCGGGCGGCCTCGAACAGGGTCTTCAGTTCGGCTTCCGAAATGCTGGATTCATCGTAGGCGCGGGGCGACCAGCGGTTGACAAAGATGGGGTTGACGCCGTTTTCGACGGAACGTGTTTGTGACATGAGAATCTCCAATGGTAAGCAACGAAGCGACAAGGCAGCAAACGCCATGCCAATGAAAAACAGCCTGAATTTTAACGGATGGATTAATGTGCCCGCGCCAAACCCGGCGTGATTTGCGCGGAATGGAGCATGACAGGAAAGCGGATTGCTGGATTTGTAGCAGAGCGCCGGGGCAGCCGTTCAGTCAGGAAACGCCATGTAATAATGCGGCGCGGCGAAAGGGCTGCGTGCCATAGTCGAAATTCCGGCGCGCGTGTTTTGCTCCGGGCTTTTTCCTCAACCTGATGAAATAACAAGGATTTTCAGACGATGAACGCTCATTCCCTCATGGTTCAAGGCTGCACTTCGGATGCGGGGAAGACCACGCTGGTGGCGGCGTTGTGCCGTATTCTGAAGCGCCGGGGCGTGCGGGTTGCGCCGTTCAAGCCGCAGAACATGGCCTTGAATTCCGCCGTGACGGTAGAGGGGGGCGAGATCGGGCGGGCGCAGGCGTTACAGGCTTTGGCGGCGGGGTTGCCGCCGCATACGGATTTCAATCCGGTGCTGTTGAAACCCGCTACCGACCTGCGGGCGCAGGTCATTATTCATGGCAAGGTCGCCGCCAATCTCGACGCCCGCGATTATCAGAACTACAAACCCGCAGCGATGAAGGCGGTACTGGAATCCTGGGCGCGACTCACCCGCGACTACGACATGGTATTGGTGGAAGGTGCGGGCAGTCCGGCGGAAATCAATCTGCGCGCGCGCGACGTGGCGAACATGGGCTTTGCCGAGGCGGTGGATTGCCCGGTGCTGCTCGTTGCCGACATCGACCGGGGTGGCGTCTTCGCGCATCTGGTGGGCACGCTGGCATTGCTGTCCGAATCGGAGCAACGGCGGGTCGTGGGCTTTGTGATTAACCGTTTTCGGGGCGACATTTCCCTGCTGGAATCCGGCCTCGAATGGCTGGAAGCGCGCACAGGCAAGCCGGTGCTGGGCGTGCTGCCCTATCTGCATGGTCTGTTTCTGGACGCGGAAGACGCCATCCATACCCATCAGGCGGACAAATCCGCCGCCCGCCTGAAGGTCATCGCCCCGGCTTATCCGCGCACTTCCAACCATAACGACCTCGACCCGCTGCGCCTGCATCCGGAAGTGGATTTTCAGTGGATCGGGCCGGGGCAGCGCATTCCGCCCGCCGATTTAATCGTCCTGCCTGGCTCCAAGTCCGTGCGGGCTGACCTGGAATGGCTGCGCGAAAAAGGTTGGGCGGATGCGCTGCAAAAACACCTGCGCTATGGCGGCAAAATCATCGGCTTGTGCGGCGGCTACCAGATGCTCGGTCACTGGATTCACGACCCGGAAGGGCAGGAAGGCAGCGTTGGCAGCACGGCGGGATTCGGCTGGCTGGATTGCGACACCACGCTGAAAGCGGAAAAACAGCTTCGCAATGTCAACGGTTATCTTTGTCTGGATGGGCAACCCGCCATGCTGGGTTACGAAATTCATCAAGGCATTACCTGCGGGGCGGGGCTGCTGCGTCCCGCCGTTCAACTCACAACGGGCGCCGACGGAGCGATTTCTGCCGACAACCAGATTTTGGGCGCCTATTGCCACGGTCTGTTCGACCATCCCGCCGCCCTTGCCGCCCTGCTGGATTGGGCGGGAATGCGCAACACCCAAACCATAGACCTCGCCGCCCGCCGTGAAGCGGACCTGAACCGTCTGGCGGATGCCGTCGAAACGGCGCTGGATTGGGAGCGGCTGGCGGCCTGGGGTATCAGGGCAATCGCACGAATGCCTTCAACATAACACCCGGCGCGAAGCGCCGCTAAATTTTTTCCCTTGTGGGAGAGGGGGGGGCAGAGCACAGAAGACCAGGTCGTAACGTAGCAGGTAGGGCGGTAGCTGGTAGGGCGCTTTCTCCGAAAGCGCCGTCGTTAACATGCGGCGCGCTCGGAGAGCGCGCCCTACCAAAACCCTGCCAAAGCGGGTGGAGAGCCAGGGCAATCGCATCACGAGTTGAAATTGTGTCGTTTTCTGTCTTTTTGGGGTGAGCGATGAAGACAGAAAGCGGGTTGCGGCCAAGAGACGTGTTTGTGTCCATTACCGACCCACGGCAGACGAAAAAGAGCCGTTACGATCTGGTCGAAATTCTGGTGATTGCCGTCAGTGGTGTTCTGTCGGGAGCAGACACTTTCGTGGATCTTGACCCTGTCCCGCGCAAGGGCGGCATCAAGGTCAGACGTCTGATCGCCGCCACTTCTGACGCTTATCGCGCACAACGCTTTGGTTTCGCTCCATATGCTTGAAACCGGTTATGATGAAGGAATTCATGCGATTGCCCTGCCTGGGGTATTGATGTTGGAGGGTCGTAAACAGGGAAAGCCAGACGCTTGAACGGATGTTCGGGCTACACTGGCTTACGCGGCGTTCAAAGTGGTTGCGCGAGCAACCGGCGCGTGACGTTTGATGGGTCGTCTGTCCTTCTTTTGGCTTGCCCGCCAAAGGTCATGGGAAAGCTGTATCTTGAGCCATGTTTCTGCTGTCGCGCCGCCAATCCACTCCTCAAGCCGCATGGCGAGGTCAAGGCTGATTCCGGCTTTGCCGTTCAGGACGCGGGAAAGCGCGACGCGGCTGATGCCCAGTTCGGCGGCGGCTTCGGTGACGGAAAGACCGAGCGCGGGCAAAACGTCTTCGCGCAGGGTTTCGCCGGGGTGGGGCGGGTTATGCATCTGGCTCATGGTTTTTCTCCTTAGTGGTAATCCTGATGGTCGACCAATACGGCGTCCTCATCCTCGAAAGCAAAGGTCAGCCGCCAATTTCCATTGACCGTAACCGCCCAACAGCCGGACAGATTGCCGGAAAGCGCATGCAATCGCCATCTTGGATATGCTGTTTTGGTCAAATGGTCATACCTTTACGTGTATTTTATAATCGTTTCTAAATCATGTAGTTAAAACGTATTTTTAAAGTAAATTATAGCTTGTCGGCAGGGGGCGTAAGGATTAGAATCTCGCGGTCTTACCAATTCCGGTTTCGATTTTATGCCCGCGCAAAAACTTTCAGTGCCCAAACTGTCGGACGCCATTGCCGAAACGTTGGAGCGTCGCATTCTGGAAGGGGTGTTAAAACCCGGCGACCGGCTGCCCGCAGAGCGGGATTTGGCGGCGGAGTTGGGGGTTTCGCGGCCTTCCTTGCGCGAGGCGATTCAAAAGCTGGCGTCACGCGGGCTGTTGCGGAGTCGTCAGGGGGGCGGCACGTTTGTGACCGGGCAGCTTGATGCGGCTTTTTCCGACCCCTGGCGGGACATGCTGGGCGCGCACCCGGATTTGCGGGGGGATGTCGCGGAATTGCGTCGCGTGCTGGCGGCGCAGGCGGCAGAGTGGGCTGCCGAACGGCGCACGCCGGAAGACATGACGCGCCTTCAGCAAAAATTCGCCGACTTGCGGGCTGCATTGCTGGCAACGCGGGGCGACATCGACCTGCTGATTGCTTGCGACGCGGCGTTTCATCAGGCCATTGTCGAGGCGGCGCATAACGTCCTGTCGGGTCATCTTTACGCAGCCGTGCTGCGCTTGCTGGTCGACGATATTCGCCTGAATTTTTCCGAATTGCGCGAGGTGCCGCGCGCTTTTTCCCTGCTGGTTTCCCAGCATACAGCCCTGTTCGAGGCCATCCGCGACCAGCGACCCGCAGCGGCGCGGGCGGCGATGGAAGCGCATCTCGATTTCGTCGCCGAAAGCATGGCGCAATCCCTGCGCACGGCGGCGCGGCGCGAAACGGCCACGCAACGGTTGCGGGACAATACCGATTTTCAGGGCGGCAGCGTTGCCGCCCTTGCCTCTTTTTCTTCTCACGCTTGATTTTCCAGAAAGGATATTCCGATGAGCGACAACTATGTCATTCCCTTTGAGCGTCTGCGCATGACCGATGTGGAACAGGTGGGTGGCAAGAACGCTTCCCTGGGCGAAATGATCAGCCAGCTTGCCAACAGCGGCGTGCGCGTGCCCGGCGGGTTTGCCACGACAGCCGATGCGTTCCGGGATTTCATTGCCCAGAGTGGTTTGGACAAGCGTATTGCCGACGCGCTCGAACATCTGGATGTCGACGACGTGAACGCGCTCGTCGCCTGTGGCGAAAAAATTCGTGGGTGGATTGTCGATACGCCGTTCCCAACCGCTTTTACGGTTGCAATTACTGAGCAATATCAAAGACTTGTAGAAGATTCTTCAAGTGATACTTCATTTGCGGTCAGGTCTTCCGCAACCGCCGAGGATTTGCCCGACGCTTCTTTTGCCGGGCAGCAGGAAACCTTTTTGAACATTGTCGGGCTGGATAACATTCTGCACGCCATCAAGGAAGTGTTCGCTTCGCTCTACAATGACCGGGCAATTGCCTACCGGGTGCACAAAGGCTATCTGCATGCCGATGTGGCGCTTTCCGCCGGGGTGCAGCGCATGGTGCGTTCCGATACGGGCGCGGCGGGGGTGATGTTTACGCTGGATACCGAATCCGGGTTCCGCGACGCGGTGTTCGTCACCGCCAGTTACGGTCTGGGCGAAACCGTGGTGCAGGGCGCGGTGAACCCGGATGAGTTTTACGTGCATAAACCCATGCTGGAAGCGGGCAAGCAGGCGGTGGTGCGCCGCAATCTGGGTTCCAAGATGATCAGGATGACCTTTTCCGCCGAAAAGGTCGCGGGCAAATCCACGATTACCGAAGACGTGCCGGAAGCCGATCGCATCCGCTTCGCCATCAACGACGCGGAGGTCGAGGAACTGGCGCGTTACGCGATCATCATCGAAAAGCATTACCAGCGTCCGATGGACATCGAGTGGGGCAAGGATGGCGGCGATGGCAAAATTTACATTTTGCAGGCGCGACCGGAAACGGTGAAATCGCGGGAAAGCGCCAATCGTCTGGAAAAATTCAAGCTGAAATCCTTCTCCAAGGTGCTGGCGTCCGGTCGCGCCATTGGTCAGAAAATCGGCGTCGGCCCGGTGAGAATCGTGCATGACGCCAGGGAAATGGACAAGGTTCAGCCGGGCGATGTGCTGGTGGCGGACATGACCGACCCCAACTGGGAACCGGTGATGAAGCGCGCTTCCGCCATCGTCACCAATCGGGGCGGACGCACCTGTCACGCCGCCATCATCGCCCGCGAACTGGGCGTGCCCGCCATCGTCGGCTGCGGCGACGCAACCGAAACGCTGAACGAAGGCGACATCGTGACGGCCTCCTGCGCCGAGGGCGATACCGGCCACATTTACCGGGGCAAACTGGAATTCGAGGTGGTGGCGAACGATATTTCCGCCATGCCGGACATTCCGGTCAAAGTGATGATGAACGTCGGCAATCCTGAACTGGCCTTTGAATTCTCACAACTGCCGAATGACGGCGTGGGGTTGGCGCGGGTGGAATTCATCATCAACAACGTGATTGGCATCCATCCCAAGGCGATTCTGGACATCGACAATCTGCCATCCGGCAAACGCGATGAAATCCGGCGTCGCGCCCGTGGCTATGCCAGCCCGGTGGAATTTTTCGTGGAAAAACTGTCCGAGGGCGTCGCCACCATCGCCGCCGCCTTCTGGCCGAAGCCCGTCATCGTGCGGCTTTCCGATTTCAAGTCCAATGAATACCGCAAGCTCCTGGGCGGCGAACTCTACGAGCCGGAAGAAGAAAATCCCATGCTGGGCTTCCGGGGCGCGTCGCGTTACATCGCGCATGCCTTCCGCGATTGCTTTGAACTCGAATGCCGCGCCATGAAAAAGGTGCGCGAGGACATGGGACTGACCAATGTCCGCCTGATGGTGCCGTTTGTGCGCACGCTGGAAGAAGGCAGGGGCGTCGTGCAACTGCTGGCCGAACACGGCTTGAAGCAGGGTGAGAACGACCTGAAGCTCATCATGATGTGCGAGATTCCCTCAAACGCCCTGCTGGCCGACGAGTTCCTCGACATTTTCGATGGGTTTTCCATCGGCTCCAACGACCTCACCCAACTGACGCTGGGGCTTGACCGTGATTCCGGCCTCGTCGCCAACCTGTTTGACGAACGCGACCCGGCGGTGAAAAAACTGCTGGCGATGGCGATTGCAACCGCAAATCAAAAAGGCAAATACGTTGGCATCTGTGGTCAGGGGCCATCCGACCACGCTGACCTGGCCGAATGGCTGATGGATCAGGGCATCCAGAGCATGTCCCTGAACCCGGATACGGTGGTGGATACCTGGCAACGGCTGGCGAGCCACAAAAAAGGCTGATGTCTGCGTGTTTTACGCCGGACAAAATGGGTTTGCGTGACGGATGATGGAGAAATAGTTTGAGCGAAGCGGCAGCGGTATCGGAAGCTCCGGCGGATGGCGCGGGGGTGGGAACGGCGGACGCCCTCCCGCCCGTTCTGGCGCGCATCTATGGGCAGCCTGTGGCCGCGATGCCACAGGATTTGTACATTCCGCCCGACGCGCTGGAAATCATGCTGGATGCCTTTGAAGGCCCGCTCGACCTGTTGCTCTACCTGATTCGCAAGGCCAATATCGACATTCTCGATATTCCGATGGCGCCGCTCACGCGCCAGTATCTTGATTACGTCGACGCCATGCGCGTGAAAAATCTGGAACTGGCGGCGGAATATCTGGTGATGGCGGCGATGCTGATTGAAATCAAGTCGCGCATGCTCCTGCCCCGCCCCAAAGCCGCCGAGGGCGAGGAGGTGGCCGACCCGCGCGCGGAACTGGTGCGTCGCTTGATGGAATACGAACAGATCAAGCTCGCGGCGCAGAAAATCAACCAGTTCGATCAGGCCGAGCGGGATTTTTTGTGGGTGGAAACCCTGGTTGAAAAAAGCCTCGTCAAGCATTATCCGCAGGTCAATCTGGAGGATTTGCAGGTCGCGTGGCGCGGCATTTTGCGGCAGGCCAGATTGCACAGGCATCACCAGATTGCGCGCGAGGAACTTTCCGTGCGCGAGCACATGGGCATGATTCTGCGCCGCTTGCGGGAAAAAGGCGGCCATGTGCGGTTTGAAGCCCTGTTCGACCCGCTGATGGGGCGGCCTGCTCTGGTGGTGCATTTCATCGCCATGCTGGAACTGGCGCGCGAGCGGCTGGTGGAAATCACCCAGATCGAAGCCTTTCAACCCGTTTATATCCGGCTGGCTTTTACCCGCGAGACAGACGAAGCGGTTGTGGAGGAAACGCAAGATGGAATTGGATAAACTCAAGGCGGTGTTGGAAGCCGCGTTGCTGGCGACGCAAGCGCCGTTGAGCCTGAACGATTTTAAAAAAATGTTTCCCGAAGAAGCGGGCGAATTGGGCAATGAGCTTTTGCGAAACTGTCTGGATGAAATCCGTGAAGCATGGAAAAACCGTCCCGCCGAACTGGTGCAGCTTGCTTCCGGTTGGCGTTTTCGCACCCGCGTGGAATACATGCCCTATCTGGAACGCTTAAGCCCGGAAAAACCGCCCAAATATTCCCGCGCCGTGCTGGAAACCCTGTCCATCATCGCCTATCGTCAACCCGTAACACGCGGCGACATCGAAGAAATCCGCGGTGTCGCCGTCAACACCAACGCCATCCGCGCACTGGAAGAGCGCGGCTGGATCGACGTGGTAGGCCACCGCGAAACGCCCGGACGCCCCGCGCTGTACGCCACGACCCGCAAATTTCTCGATGACCTGGGTCTGGTCGCCTTGAGCGAATTGCCGACGCTGGAAATCGCGTCTCCCGAACAACCCAACCTGCTGGAGCCTGCTGATGCGGCCTAAACAAACCCCTTTTCGTTCCCCCCGTTCGCCTTCATCTTCCCGTAACGCAGTCCCCGGCGGGCGGCGGGGCAGGGGAACGACGAATGCCTCCAAACCCGCAAGCGGCAAGCCTGCGGCAGCGGAAATCAGCGAGCGGCTGCACAAGGTGTTGGCGCAGATCGGCCTGGGGTCGCGCCGGGAAATGGAAGCCTGGATTACCGAAGGGCGGGTGCAGGTGAATGGCAAGCCCGCGCAGGTCGGCATGAGCGTCGTACCGGGTGACCGGGTGAAAGTGAATGGCAAACTCGTGCCGCTGCATTTTTCCAACCGTCTGCCGCGCGTGCTGATGTACCACAAACCGGAAGGTGAAATCGTCTCCCGCAACGACCCGGAAGGTCGCCCCAACGTCTTTACCGCCTTGCCGCGCTTGCGCGGCGGGCGTTGGGTCGCGGTCGGGCGGCTGGATTTGAACACCTCCGGCCTCATTCTGTTTACCACTTCCGGCGAACTCGCCAACCAACTGATGCATCCCGGCGCCGGGCTGTTGCGCGAATACGCGGCGCGGGTGCTGGGCGAACTCACGCCGGAAGCCGAAGCCGAGCTTCTGGCGGGCGTCGAACTGGAAGACGGCCCGGCGCATTTTGAAAGTCTGGAAGACGCAGGCGGGCAGGGCGTCAATCACTGGTATCGCGTCAGCCTCTACGAAGGTCGCAACCGGGAAGTGCGGCGCATGTTCGAGGCCGTGGGCAGCAAGGTGAGTCGCCTGATCCGCGTCCGCTATGGCCCGTTTCAACTTCCGCCCCGCCTGAAACGCGGTCACTGTCTGGAACTTGAAGAAGCGGAAGTCAAACGCCTGATGCAGCCGCAGGAAGTGGAACGTCAGACATCAGAAACGCTCACGGAACCCGTTGCCGAACCTGCCCGCAGCCCGGCGCGCAACACCGGAGGCCGCGCCAGACGATGACCATCATCCTCAAAAAACTGTTGTGCAGCAGCGCCTTCATGATGGGGCTGGCGCTGCTCGTGTCGCTGGTGACGTATTTTTCAGGCGTGTTTCCCGACGAGGCGCTCAATCAGGGCGTGCGCACCAAACTCACCATCCTCGGTCTGGCGTTGATGATGACCCTCTCGTTATCGCGTATCCCCGCCAAAAAATTGAGTCCGGCATATCGCCCCGAAGATTTGACGCGCGGCGTGCTGCTCGGCATGGCGCTCGCCGCCGCCGTGCCGTTGCTCGGTTACTTTATGATGAAAGACTCCTGGCCGGGCTATGCCGAAGGTCTGGTTTTCATCGCCGCCGCGCCCTTTGCCGCCTCCGTCGCGCCGCTCTCTTTCATCCTGCGCGGCGACGCCGAACACGCCGCCCGCACCACGATTTACACCTACCTCATCGCGCTCGCCTGGATTCCGGCCATCATCTGGCTCATCCTCGGCGAAACCGTGGACATGCGCCTGCTCGTCCTCACCGTCGTCACCATCATCGGCATTCCGCTGCTCGTTTCCCGCCTGCTCACGAACGTCAAAATCCAGCCTGCCACAATGGCCATCGTCCTGAATTGCACCATCTTCTTTCTGGTCTGGCTCTCCGTCAGCACCGCCAATTTCAAGGGCGCCGACGCGAGCATGCTCATCGCCTTCCTCGCCATCGCCGCCCTGCGAACCTTCGGTCTGGGCACGGTGGTCAATGCCGTCGAACAACAAAAAGGCATCGCCTGGACGCAGCGCGTCACCGACGTGCTCATGGTCTCCTACCGCAACAAGGGCATCGCCCTCGCGCTCTGTGCCGCAACATTGGCGGAACCGCTGATTCCCCTGGCGATGGTCGCCATCGCCACCTCCATCGTGGTCGAAATCAGTTGGGTGGTCTGCATGGATTTGGCGCTGTTTTCCCGAAAGCGGATGCAGGTTGCCCTGATGAAGGAATAGGTCGGCAACGGGTTTAGTGGTAGGGCGCTTTCTCCGAGCGCGCCGCTGTTCAACCAACGGCGCGCGCGCCCTACTTTACTGTCAGGGCAATTGCACACGCGAATGTCACAGGCGCTTTGAAAATGGGAGGTAGGGCAGGTTCAGGTAGGGCGCTTTCTCCGAAAGCGCCGCAGGTCAACAACGGCGGTATCGTAGATCCCGCCCTACCTGCCGTCATTCCCTTGCAGGGGAATGACGGTGTTTGCGGCCAAGGCCTCGGAGTCAGGCAAATGCGATTGCCCTGAACTTTACGGTCTTCTGTCCTCCATCCCCTGTCTTCTGATATATAATTCGCCCCGTTTTCAGGTGCTGTGACGGCGTTCTGTCGTCACACTGAAACGGGAAAGCGGTGCGTTCTGCCACATGGTGTGGGACAAATCCGCTGCTGCCCCCGCAACGGTAAGCGAGTGCGGCGTCATCAGCATGCCACTGGATTTTACAAAAGTCCGGGAAGGCGATGACGCAAGACTTGCAAGCCCGGAGACCGGCCTGGAACGACACGCGATGCGTGCTGCGGGGAGCGGCGCGGGCGGTCGGTTTCTGGCCTCTCGTTTATTTCCCCCTTGCATGCATCCCATCTCAATGTAATTCCGGCATGCGGGGACGCCTGGCCGGAAAGGGGAAATGTCATGTATCCACGTTTAAAACCGGTTTTAAAACCCATTGCAGCTTTGCTGCCTTTATTGTTTGTCGCGCCCTTGCATGCCGAAGACAGGCTCGACCCCATCGTGGTCACGGCAACCCGTCAGCCTACGCGGGCTTCGGAGGTGCTCGCCGACGTTACGGTTATCGACCGGGAAGAAATTGAAAACGCGGGGCAGGATACGCTGCCCGAACTCCTCGCGCGGCAACCCGGCATACAGGTTTCCGGCAACGGCGGGCCGGGTACGTCCAGAAGCATTTATCTGCGCGGGACGAATTCCAATCAGACCAGGGTGTTGATTGACGGCATTCCGGCAAATTCCGTTTCGCTGGCGGGCTTCCCCCTGAATTACATTACGCTTGCGGATGTGGAGCGCATCGAAATCCTGCGCGGCCCGGCTTCTTCGCTGTACGGCGCGGACGCCATTGGCGGGGTAATCAGCATTATTACCCGGCGCGGTCAGCCGGGCTTGCGCGCCGATGGGTTTGTCGGCTACGGCAGCCACGATACCCAACAGGCGAACGCCGGGGTTTCCGGCGGCAACGAACACTGGCGTTTCCGGGTGGAAGCCAATCATTACCAGAGCGATGGCTTTTCCGCCCGCCGCGACGCGACCAACAAGGATGCCGACGATGACGCCTATCGCAACACGGGCGGCGCGGCGTCGCTTTCTTTTCTGCCCGCCGCAGGCCATGAAATCGGGGTGAGTTATCGCAAGAACAAGGGCGTGTCGCATCACGACGGGTTTCCCCCCTCCGGCGATTACGACCAGCGCGTGCGCTTTGAAAACGAAACCTGGCAGATTTTCAGCAAAAACCGCATTCTGGAAAACTGGCAAAGCACCTTGCGTTATGGTGAGGCGGAAGACAGGCAGGACAGTTACGATTCCCTCGACACCTGGACATTCGCCACGCCCGTCGACAGTATTTCCAGGTTCTACACGCGCAACAAGCATATCAGTTGGCAGAATGACATCACGTTACCGCTTGGCACCGCGCTGTTGGCGGTAGAGCGTTTGAAGCAGAAAGTCGGCCCCGGTCACGACTATACCGGCGCGGCGACCTACACGGATTCGCCCGACAGTCACAACACTTCCTGGCTGGCAGGCTGGACGGCGCATCTGGACAAACATAGCTGGCAGATCAACGTCCGCCATGACGATCATTCCGAGTTTGGCGGCAAGTCGACCTATGGTCTCTCGTATGGCTATCAGTTCACGGACGTCTTGCGCGCGCACGTCGGTTACGGTACATCCTTCAAGGCGCCCTCGGCTTACCAGATGTACATGGATATGGGGTGGGGATACCACGGCAATCCCGACCTGAAACCGGAAGAAGGGAAGAACGCCGAAGTGGGATTGACCTGGGAACGTGGCGCGCATCTGGCGTCGGCAACCTACTATCACAACAAAATCAGGAAGCTGATCGATTGGGATGTGGATACCTACAAAAATGTCAACAAGGCGCTTCTGGAAGGGGTGACGCTCGCCTATGCCGGACAATTCGGCGTCTGGGATCTGCGCGCCAATTACGATTGGCTGAATGCCGATAACCAGAGCAGGAACGCCGCCGGCGTCGGCTATGAAAGGCTGGGGCGTCGCGCCCGCAACAAGGCGAGCGTTGCGCTGACTCACACCTGGGGTGCGCTAAAAAGCGGCGTGGAGGTGATTGGCGTGGGTCGTCGTTACGATGGCACTTACCTGAAGACGGCCGCCAGCAAGGAAGCACTCGGCGGCTACACCCTCACCAACCTGACGGCGCGTTACGCGCTGACCAGGGAAGTGAGCCTGGAAGCCCGCCTGAACAACATCTTCGACAAGAAGTACGAAACCGCACGCTATTACAGCACGGATGACGGCTTCAACGCTTTTGTCGGCATCCGTTACACGCCTTCCCGGTAAGCAGGGCGTCCGCGCCATCTGCCCGACCGGGCGGGGTGGCGCGGATTTTTTATGCGTCGATTATTTTTCTTTTTCCTGCTGGCCTTGTTTTCCTGCGCCGGTTTTGCCGCGCCGGAACGTGTTGTTTCGCTGGATTTATGTTCGGACTGGATGCTGGCGCGACATGCCGCGCCGCGTCAGGTGGCGGCCTTGTCGCCCGTGTATCGCCAGTTTGCGGACGCGCAGATCAAGGGGGCGGACTGGTCGACGCATGACGAAAGTCTGGAAGGCGTCTGGCAATTATCGCCGGATCTGGTCATTGTTGGTCAATACGCCGCCCCGCAATTGCGCGCCCGCCTGCAAAGCCTGGGCGTGCGTGTCGCCGTGCTGCCCCTGCCGGTGCGTCTCGCGGAAATTCAGGATTATGAGCGGCAATTTTTAAAACTTCTGGATTTGCCCGCCGAACGGGCGAGCCAGCCGCCGCCGGTTGAAGCGAACGCCACGACATCCGGGCGGCGTTTGTTACTGTTGGGCGCAAACGGCATCGGCACCGGGCGGGGCACGCTTGAAGACGAAATCCTGACCTACGCGGGCTGGACGAATTACCTGCGTGGAAAAGGGTACATGGCGCTCGACCTTGAACAACTCGCCCTCGATCCGCCGGACGCGGTGTTGTGGGCGGCGCCCATCGGGCAGGCGCGGGCGAATCGTTTCGCGGAGCATCCAGCCTTGCGCCACGCCACGCAAAACGCCCGCTGGCTGAGCACCGATTTCTGGCGTTGGCAGTGTCCGGGGCCGTGGACGTGGGAACTGGTTACGTTATTGCGGGAATGGAGAAAACAGCAATGAAAACCCGGTCGGAACCCCCCGGTTTCCGCCTGACGCGCCCATTTTCCTTCCTGCTCATCTTTGCCATGTTGGGCGTGGCCTGCCTGTCGCTGGCGACGGGTTCCGCCCCGGTGCCGGTCATTGCGGGTCTTGTCGACTGGTTCATGGGCGCAAAAACCGCCGCCGCGCTGGTGATGGGCGAAATCCGTCTGCCACGCACCCTGCTGGCGCTGGGCGTGGGAGCGGCGCTGGGGCTTTCCGGCGCGGCCTTGCAGGGTTTGTTGCGTAATCCGCTCGCCGACCCCAGCCTGATTGGCGCGAGCCAGGGCGCGGCGCTGGGGGCGGCTATCGTGTTTTATTCCGGGCTGTCGCTGCCGTTTCTGCCGATGGCGGCGGGCGAAGTGAGCACGGCGCTGGCGGGTCTGCTGGGCGCGGGCGCGGCGCTTTTTCTGATGTTGGCGCTCTCCGGCGCGGCGCGTCCGGCGCTCATCATCATGGGCGGGCTGGCGATGTCCAGTCTGTTGGGCGCAGCCCTGGCGCTGGCGCTCAATTTTGCGCCCAATCCTTTCGCCATGCAGGAGCTGGTGTTCTGGTTACTGGGTTCCGTCGCGGAACGCAGCCTGAAGCACTGTGCGATTCTGCTGCCCGCGCTCATCCTCGGCGCGTTCCTGATCGGGCGGCAGCGCCGCCTGCTGGCGGCCTTGAGTCTGGGCGAAGCGGTGGCGGAGAGCATGGGATGCTCGCCGCGTCGGGGCAATCGGATGGTGGTGCTGGGCGTGGCGATTCTGGTCGGCGCTTCGGTGTCGGTGGCCGGAAATATCGGCTTCGTGGGTCTCGTGGTGCCGCACCTCGTGCGCCCGTGGGTGGGGCATCGTCCCGACCGCCTGCTCCTGCCTTCCGCGCTGGCGGGCGCGACGCTCGTGTGCCTTGCGGACATTGGCGTGCGCTGGGCAGGGTTTTTCCTGCCGGCGGAACGGGAAATCAAATTGGGCGTGCTGACGGCGCTCATCGGCGCGCCTTTTTTCATTCACCTGATTTTTCGGGAGCGACGACAATGGCGCTAGTCGATATTCGCGGCCTCTCTGTCGACACGCGCTTGCAGGAAATTTTCCTGACGCTGGAAGCGGGGGAGATGCTGGGCGTCATCGGCCCCAATGGTGCGGGTAAATCCACGTTGCTCGCTGCGCTGGCCGGAAACGCAGCGTTTACCGGCAGCATCGAATTCGACGGACAAGCCTTGAACGCCATTTCCCTCCGCGAACGGGCGTGCAAAATCGGGTTTTTACCGCAATCCTGCGAAACCGCCTGGGCGCTTTCTGTCGCCGATGTGGTGAGCCTGGGACGCCTGCCCTGGGAGGACGAGGCGCGCGACACCGGCCTGGCTGCCGTTGCCGCCGCCATGACCGCAACCGGGATCGAAGCCTTTGCCACGCGCAAGGTTGAGGCGCTCTCTGGCGGCGAGCGCGCGCGGGTCTGGCTGGCCAGAGTGCTGGCGGGATGCCCACGCCTGCTGCTGGCGGATGAGCCGGTCGCCAGTCTGGATCTCTTTTATCAGCACGACGTGATGTCAACCCTGCGCCGCCACGCCGGAGCGGGGCAGGCCGTGATGCTGGCGATACACGATTTTGTGCTCGCTGAACGCTATTGCGACAAGCTCTGCCTCCTGCAAAATGGCAGGATTTACGCCGCCGGACATCCGGCGGAAGTACTCACCGAAGCAAATCTCACGGCGGTATTCCGGCTGCCCATGCGGGTGGATCTCGCCGCGATTCCGCCGGTCATTGCCCCTGTGTTTTAAGGAAGACAGCCCATGCAACGCAGTAAAAATCCTGATGAACTGTGTTACAGCTTCATTTACGAACCCTCCATCCTCTGTGATTACGAGGTCGTCACCGACGAATTATGCAGTCTCATCGGCGGGGCGTTTTCGCTCCTGCATGGAGAGGGCGGGATAAAAACGGACGACATCGCCGCCGACCTCGACCGCCTGCAACCGCTGGCATTTCATCTGAACGGCTCCATCCGTGGACGCATGGCGGTTGAAGAAGCGGACATCATCTGGTTGCAGGGGCGACTGTCGCACTATTACGCCGAAATCGGCCCCTTCAAGGGTTTTGTGCTCCCGCGTGGCGACACTCCCGTGCCGCAACTGAATCAGGCGCGTTCGGCAGCGAAAAAAGCCATCCGCCTCATGGTGCGGGTCGAGGAAGAGGGCAGGGCGGTGCCCCCGGAACTCCCCCGACTCGCCAACCTGATGTGCAATTTTCTCTTCGCCCTGACACAAGTCATCAACCGCCGCCGTGGATTTGAGGAAACACCCTTTGTCAGCAAGAGTTATTCGCTCGGGAAGCGGGGAAATCAGGCGGTTTTCCGGGTGCGCGAAAAGTGAGCGTCCCGATTCCTGCTATGATTACGCTTTCCGACCATAAGATATTTTTCACTGCGGATGAGCCTTTTTTCCCTCATCGTCGTTTTTCTGCTGGAACAACTGCATCCTCTGGATTACACGCGCCGGGTCGCGCGTCCGGTACGTTCATGGACGGCTTTTCTGGAGCGTCACATCGATGCAGGCGGTTATCGGCAGGGCGTTATTGGCGCGGGGCTGGCGCTTCTGCCGCTGCTGCTGCTGGTGGGGGGGGTCTATTTCAGCCTCTATCATTACGTCAGCCCGCTGCTGGCGTTCTTCATCAACGTGTTGGCGCTCTACCTGACCATGGGCTTCCGGCAGTTCAGCCATTTTTACACTGATATTCAATTGGCGTTGCGCCTGAACGACCCGGAACGCGCCCGGAGCCTGCTCGCGGAATGGCGGGGCGAGGCCGTGCTTTCCTCTGATCCGGGCGATCTGGCGCGACTCGCCATCGAAACCGCGTTATCTGCCTCGCATCGGCACGTCTTTGCCGTACTTCTCTGGTTTGTGCTCCTGCCCGGCCCTCTGGGCGCCTTGCTGTACCGCCTCTCGCATCTTCTGTCCGAACATTGGCGCGAACGTGGAGAATTCGGACGCTTCGCCGATCAACTGTTCCGGGTCATTGACTGGCTGCCCGCACGCGCAACGGCGGCGGCTTTCGCCGTAGTGGGCAATTTTGAAGACGCTGTATATTGTTGGCGCAGGCAATCTGCGCGCTGGTATGATCATGGGCTTGGCATTGTCCTCGCCAGCGGCGCGGGCGCTTTGGGCGTGCGCCTCGGCGTGCCCGCACCGGAAAACCCGGCATGGTCGGAAGAAGACGCGTTGGCCGATGGCGGCAATGGCGGTAATTCGGGCATGGGCGAAACAGCAAATGCGGATTTCATGCAGAGCGCTACCGGGCTGGTCTGGCGCGCTACCGTTTTGTGGTTACTGATGTTGGTCGTTCTGGGGCTTGCCAGATTGGCAGGCTGATTGTTTTTTTAACAAGGAGTAGATGTACATGAGCAAAGATATTGTGATTCTGAGCGCGGCCCGTTCCGCCGTTGGCGCTTTTGGCGGTTCCCTGTCCGGCCTTGAACCCGCTGAACTCGGCGGCCTCGTCATCAAGGAAACCATCGCCCGTTCCGGCGTTGACCCCAGGCAGATTTCCTATGCCGCTGTCGGCAACATCATCCCCACGGAAGCCCGTTATCCCTACGTGGCCCGTGTCGCCACCATCCAGGGCGGCCTCTCCATGGATTCCGTCGCCTTTGCGGTCAACCGTCTCTGCGGTTCCGCCATGCAGGCCGTTGTGTCTTCTTCCCACGCCATCCAGTTGGGCGATGCGGACTTCGCGCTGGCTGGCGGCGTGGAAAGCATGTCGCGCGCGGCCTACCTGCTGCCCGCGTTGCGTAGCGGCGCGCGCATGGGCGACACCGCAGCGCTGGACGCGATGGTTTCCGTCATTACCGACCCCTTTGGCGTTGGACACATGGGCGTCACCGCTGAAAATCTGGCGGTCAAGTACGGCATCACCCGCGAAGCGCAGGACGAATTCGCGCTGGAATCGCAAAAGCGCGCCGCCGCCGCCCGCGAAGCCGGTTACTTCAAGGGGCAGATCGTGCCCATCACACTGAAGAGCCGCAAGGGTGACGTGGTGTTCGACACCGACGAACATCTGAAACCCGACACCACGCTGGAAAAACTCGCCAAGATGAAACCCGCCTTCAAAAAAGATGGCACGGTCACGGCGGGTAACGCTTCCGGCATTAACGACGCCGCCGCCTTTCTGGTGCTGGCCGACGCCGCCAAGGCTTCCGCCGCAGGCTACAAGCCCATCGCCCGCCTCGTCGCCTACGCCATCTCTGGCGTGCCCAACGACATCATGGGCTATGGCCCGGTGCCTTCCACCAAACTGGCGCTGCAACGCGCCGGCCTGACGCTGGATCAAATCGACGTGATCGAATCCAACGAAGCCTTCGCCGCGCAATCCCTGACGGTTGTCAAGGAACTGGGTCTCGACCCCGCAAAGACCAACCCCAATGGCGGCGCGATCGCTCTGGGTCACCCGGTCAGCGCCACGGGCAGCGTCATCATCACCAAGCTCCTGCATGAACTGCAACGCACCAACAAGCGTTACGGTCTGGCCACCATGTGCATCGGCGGTGGGCAAGGCATCACCACCATCTACGAACGCCTGTGATTTTTCAGGTTTCGTAAGCGTAAAAAACGGCGTCTGCGGACGCCGTTTTTATTTGCACTGCGTATAATGACAACGTGAAATTCTCAAAATACCTCATCT
>JAISRR010000178.1 GCA_031273565.1 Zoogloeaceae bacterium
GGTCTGTGCAAGGAGCGCACCCCCGAATACCGACCAGCGGAACAGGCGGCATGGACAATCCGGCAATTGCTGACGCTCGAACGCCAGGGCCGCCACCATGAAATCGTCGAAAACCGCAAGATACTGCGCGCCCTGCATCCAGAACTGTTCGCGTATTACATGTGCACCCGATCCTGAAAGGCGGGCAAAATTTTTTTCATCCTCTTCTGGCTCTGGCGCGAGATTGTCCTGATTAGCGCATATTCAGGGCGCGACGCTGAACCGGTATCGGCGCAAAACGGCCAGCGGCGCTCGCGGCGGCCCAGGCGCGGTCGGCGTGATTGGTGCTGTCGGTGTTGTCGCAGTGCTCGCACATGGAATATCCTTTCATGCGTATCGTTCAAGGCAATCCCGTCAGACTAACCACGCAAGCGCCACGGTGGTAGACACAAAACGCGCTGTTTCTTGCCCAATCTGACCGAATCGCATCTTTTGCGGGGTTCGGCGCGGGATTGCGACGGCCTTTGTTGACATCATGAGGATATTGGAATGGATTCTCATTATGTGCAATAGGACTAAAATTTATTGACAATATAAAAAAGTTAGAAAGCATATTGACAAGGTAAATTATCTATGAAAAAATTGATATTTAAGGAGAAATATCATGGAAATTCAAATATTAAAAGACCCAATGGTATATCCAAGTGACGTTGTTCTGGAAACTTCGTTGGGCAAAAACTATAAAATTTATCAAGAATTTTTGGGGAAAATAAATGAAATAAATCTAAAATTGGAATGGCATTATTATATAAATTTTGGAAAAATATGGATATGTAAAATATTAAACAAAAATAAAAACATGTGTTTCTTATCAATATGGAATACTGGGTTTAAATTGGAAATTTATTTCACAAGCAAAACACTGGATGGGATATATGAATTGGAGATAAACAAAAAGATAAAAGAAATAGCGAAAGAAATGAAACCGATGGGGAAATTAAGACCCGTAACATTTTTAGTTGAAAACAGTGAAATGATAAATGATGCAATAAAAATATTTGAATATAAGATGAAATTAAAAAAATGATGTACGGCCCTGCTGCACATAACAGGACTGTTTACGTTTCGCCGCCAGCAGGCGGTTCAGGGTTCCGTTCGGCCAGGTCATTCCGCTACGCTCCATTCCCACGCCTAAAGGCACGGCGGTCGCGCCCACAGACCCGGAAGTATTCCGGCGCGGGGTTGCAACGGCCTTGCGCAATATGGGGTAAAGCGATGTTTTACGATGAAAATCCGGCGCGTGGCAGGGCAATGCTAGAATGCCGTGTTCTGTCATATTGAAAAAATGTCGATGAATCCTGAAACAATGGCTTCCATGCCCAAGCTCGAACGCCACGGGGGTGAAGCGCGTCTGCTTGGGGAATGGACATTGGCGGCTCTGGTGCATGCGCCCTGGATGCGTTCGGCTTTGCAGGCGGCGGGGGACGCGGAAAGCTGGAATCTGTCGGCGGTAACGCGGCTGGACAGCGCGGTTGCCGTGTTGCTCTGGCGCGTCTGGCAGGGGCGTTTTCCGACGAATCTGGAACTTCCGCCCACATTGCGCGTTACCCTGGAACGGGTCGCGGCCTTGCCGGGCGGCAAGGGCAGGGCAGGGCAGGGGCTGTCGGCGTGGGCATTGCTCGCGCCCGCGCATCGTCTTGGCGTTTTCATGTTGGGCGTTCTGAAAAACGGCCTGGGTCTTGTCGAATTGCTGGGGCGTCTGGTGCTGGCGCTGGGGTTTTTGTGTCGTCATCCGCAGGGTATTCCCTGGAAAGAATTTTCCGCCAACATTTATAAGTCGGGTGTCGAAGCATTGCCGGTTTCGGCGTTGGTGGGGTTTTTGATCGGCGTGACCATCAGCTACCTTTCTTCCTCGCAGTTGAAAACTTACGGGGCCGACATGTTCATCGTCAATCTTCTGGGCATCGCCATTATCCGCGAACTGGGGCCGGTGCTGGTGGCCGTGCTGGTCGCCGGACGTTCCGGCTCGGCCATGACCGCGCAAATCGGCGTCATGCGGGTGACGGAAGAAATCGACGCGCTGGCGACGATGGGGGTTTCCGCCACCCTGCGCGTGGTGCTGCCCAAGGTGGCGGCGCTCGTTCTGGTCATGCCGTTGCTCGTCATCTGGTCTTCGGCTTCGGCGCTTCTGGGCGGGGCGCTGGCGGCCTGGTGGCAACTGGATTTTTCCATGCACTATTTTTTTATGGCCTTGCCAGAGGCGGTGCCAATCACCAATCTCTGGATCGGCCTTGCCAAAGGTGCGGTTTTCGGGGGCTTGATCTCGCTTCTGGCCTGCCATTTTGGTCTGCATGTGCGCCCCAATACCGAGAGTCTTTCCCGGCGCACCACGGCTTCCGTGGTGACGGCCATTACCCTGGTTATCATCGCGGACGCCATTTTCGCGGTGTTGACCCGCAATGTCGGGATGCCGTTCTGACATGATGAGCGCGCCTGTGCCTGTCATCGAACTTTGTGGCGTCTGGAGCCAGTACCGCGATGTCGTGATCCACAAGGATCTGGATTTCCGGGTGGAGGCGGGCGAGGTGATCGCGCTCGTGGGCGGTTCGGGCAGCGGCAAAACGACGCTGCTGCGCGAAATTCTCGGCCTCCTGAAACCCGACCGGGGCAGCGTGCGCCTGTTCGGACACGACCTGTTCACGCCGGACGCGCTGTTGCAACGCGACATGCGTCGACGTCTGGGGATGCTGTTTCAGCAGGGGGCGCTCTTTTCGGCGCTCTCTGTCCATGACAATATTGCCTTTCCCCTGCGCGAATTGCGTTTGCTTGATGAGGACTGGATTCACGAACTCGTGCGCCTGAAGCTCGCCATGGTGGAACTGGAGCCGGAACACGCCCGCCTGATGCCTGCGGAACTCTCCGGGGGCATGATAAAACGGGTGGCGCTGGCGCGTGCGCTGGCGCTGGAGCCGGAACTGTTGTTGCTGGATGAACCGACGGCAGGTCTTGACCCTGCCCGCAGCCAGAGTTTCGTGCGTCTGATCAAGAACCTGCAACGCACGCTGAATCTGACCGTGGTGCTGGTCACGCACGACATGGAAACCATCTGCGGGCTGGATTGTGAGGTCGCCTTGCTGGCCGAACAGCGTATTCTGACGCGAGGAAGTCTGGACACCGTGCGCGCTTTTCCGCATCCGGTGATTGAACAATTTTTCAACACGCCGGGGCATTCCCGGCCAGGCGAATGAAATTATGGAAAATCGCGCACACGCTCTGATGGCCGGACTGTTCACGCTCTTTCTGGGGGCGGCGACGATATTGATTTTTTATGCCTTCGGCGAGCGTCACGAGGAAACCCGCGAACTGCTGGTGGTCACACAGCAGAATGTCGGCGGCCTGAACCCGCAGGCGCAGGTGCGCTACCGGGGCATACGGGTGGGCAAGGTGCTCGACATCCGGCTTGACCCGCAAGACGCGCGCAACATCCTGATTCGCATCGAAGTCGAAACCTATGTGCCCTTGAGCGGCAGCACAACGGCGCGTCTGGCGTATCAGGGCATCACCGGCATCGCGCATGTGTTGCTGGAAGACGACGAGGGCGGTGGGGGTGACAAGACGCCGCTGACCGGCGATCCGCCGCGCATCGCCATGCAGCCTTCATTCCTGAACCATCTGGAAGACAGCTTGCCCGCCATTCTGGCGCAGGCGCGCAGTTTTCTGGAAAACGCCAACGCTCTGCTGGATGAGAAAAATCGTGATCGTTTGGGGCAGACGCTCGTCAATCTGGAATCTTCCAGCCAGCACATGAACGCGACATTGGCCAGCCTGCAAGCGTTGCTGGACAAGGAAAACACGCGCGGCCTTTCCGAAGCCATGCGTACCGCCGCGCCGCTGGCGGAAGAAACGCGACAACTGGTCGCGCACATGGAACGCCTCACCAGCCGCGCCGAAATCATATTGCGCGAGGAAAGCGGCGGCGGCGGAGCGGAAGACGCCTTGCTGCCCCGTATTCGGAGCACGGCCAGCGACCTTTCCAAAGCCGCCAACCAGTTCGACCGGGTGCTCAAAATGCTGGAGCGTTCCCCGCAGAGTTTGCTGCTGGGCGCGCCAACCGGCACGCCGGGGCCGGGCGAGGAAGGGTTTGTCGCGCCACGTCAGGAATCAGGGGACAGGAATCAGGTATCAGGGGAAAGCAGATGAACGTGAAAGCATTTTTTTGTCGGGTGTTGCGCGCCCAACCGCGCTCTTCCTCGGCGAGGGGGGCGTTAAAAGCTTCCCTCTTCGAGAGAGATGTCGGGTTACGCCTTTGGCTTGCCCGACCCGCTTGCCTGTTAACCACCGTACTGCTGACCGCCTGCGCGCCATTGTTGAGTCCCCCGAACATTACGCCGGAGCGTTTTGATCTGGGTCTGGGCGGCATGGAAGTCACAGCAGCCCCGACAGCCACGACACAACGCCCTATCTTTTTCGAGCTACGCGCCGCGCCCGCGCTGGATACTTCCGCCATGCGTTACCGCCTGAACTACGCCGACCCGACCAAAGTCATGGAATATAGCCGTTCGCGTTGGGCGGGAACGCCGAGCGAAATTCTGGAGCAATACCTGAAAAGCCACCTGAACCAGCCGGAGGCGCGTAACCAGAACGCGAAACTCTGCCGCTTCGACCTCGAATTGCTGCGCTTCGAGCAGGTTTTTACGAGCGTTGAAGAGAGTCAGGGCATCATCATCGTCCATGCGCGCTTGCAGAGTCCGGGTGTGGGGGTGCTGGATGAACGCAGGTTTGAACTGACCGCATCCGCGCCCACGCCCGATGCCGGCGGCGGCGTCAAGGCGCTGGCGCAAGCCGCTGACCGGCTGGCGCAGGAATTGAACCAGCGTTTTGCAGCACGGGGCTGCGGGAACTGAGGACAGAGGACGGATGACAGAGGACAGTTCAGTCAGGTGCGGCTTCGCCTTCGTGGGGGTTACAATCGGCGCTTTGCGCCGCAAACCGACTGTCCTCAGTCCTCTGTCCTCTGTCTTCCGTTCTCTGAACCGGAGGTTTTACGATGAACTTTCCCTATCCTCTTCTGGGCGCGGGCTGGTATTTCGCGGCCTGGGCGTTATGGTTGCCGCTTTTCATCCTGGCGGTTTTACACGCGCCCTGGAAAAGTCTGGCGAGCGAAACAGGCGCGGCGCGTCTGAATGTCTGGATGGGCATGGTCGTGTTGCTCGTGCTGTTCTGGAGCATGAAAGCGGGCGTAAAACCGGGGCTGGATTTGCATCTTACGGGCATCATGCTGTTTATTCTGGTGTTCGAAGCGCCGCTGGCCTTCGTCGGCCTCAATCTGGTATTGCTGGGCGTTACCCTGAACGGCGCGCTGGTCTGGCAAAGCTTCGCGCTCAACGCCCTGATGACGGCGGGCGTGGGCGTTGCCATCGCACACCTGATCCACAAGGGCGTGGACGCGTTCTGTCCCCGCCATTTTTTCATTTTCATCTTTCTCAAGGGATTTTTTGGCGCGGCGCTGGTGGTGATCGGCATCGGCCTCGCCGCCTGCCTGCTCTATGGCGTGGCGGGTGTCTATGCCTGGGGCTATCTGGGTGAGGAATACCTGCCGTATTATCTCCTGCTGGGTTTTTCCGAAGCCTGGCTGTCCGGCATGTTGCTCACCATAATGGCCGTGTATTACCCCGATTGGGTGGCGACCTACGATCAACACATTTATCTGGATGGCAAATAACATGGGTGATGATGCGCTGCGCGCGCGCTGGCAAAAATTGCTTTCCGCCGAACGTCTGGGCGCGGGTTCCGGGCCGAGCGCGCCGGAACGCACGGCTTTTCAGCAGGATTACGACCGCATCGTGTTCACCTCCGCCTTCCGGCGGATGAAGGACAAGACCCAGGTTTTTCCGCTTTCGCGCAGCGATTACGTGCGTACCCGCTTAACCCACAGTCTCGAAGCCAGTTGCGTCGGACGCTCGCTGGGCGCGGTGGTGGGGCGTGAAATCATCGCCCGTCACCAACTCGAAGGTGTGGAAAGCGCCGATTTCGGCGCCATCGTCGCCGCCGCCTGTCTTGCCCACGACATCGGCAATCCGCCTTTCGGTCACGCCGGAGAAGACGCCATCCGCGAATGGTTCAAGGCTTCCGGCCTGCTGGAAAAATACGACCTGACCCCGGCGGAGCTGGCCGACCTGACGCAATACGAAGGCAACGCCCAGGGGTTTCGCATCCTCACCCGCCTGCAAAATCCGGATAACCCCGGCCTGCAACTGACTTCGGCGGTGTTGGCGACTTTTACGAAATATCCCCGCGCCTCCTGGCTGGAAGCCCCGCTTTCCGGCGCGAGCGGCAAGAAATTCGGTTTTTTTCAGGATGACGCCGCAGCCTTTGCCCGCGTCGCCGCCACCACGGGATTGGGCGAACGCTCGCCCGCCGCCTGGTATCGCCACCCGCTGGCTTTTCTCGTGGAAGTGGCCGACGACACCTGCTATCTGGTCGTCGACCTTGAAGACGCAGCCCGTCTGGGCTTTGTGCGTACCGAAGACGCCGAAACGCTGCTGGCCGATCTGGCGGGCGACAGTGTGAGCGGCAGCAGCAAACTTGCCCGCCTGGCTGAACCCAAGGAACGCATCGAATACCTGCGCGCCAAGGCCATCGGACGCCTGCTCGAAGGCGCGGCGGCGGTGTTTCTGGAAAACGAGGCGGACATCCTTGCCGGACGCTTCGACAAGAGCCTGCTCGAAGCCTCTCCCGCCGCCGTGCCCTTGCAGGCCATCAAGGAAATCGCCAGGGAAAACATCTACGTCGCCCGTCCGGCGCTGGAAATCGAGACCGCCGGTTTTGAAGTGCTGGGCGGTCTGCTTTC
>JAISRR010000179.1 GCA_031273565.1 Zoogloeaceae bacterium
GAAAGCAGACCGCCCAGCACTTCAAAACCGGCGGTCTCGATTTCCAGCGCCGGACGGGCGACGTAGATGTTTTCCCTGGCGATTTCCTTGATGGCCTGCAAGGGCACGGCGGCGGGAGACGCTTCGAGCAGGCTCTTGTCGAAGCGTCCGGCAAGGCCGCGACCCGTTCCAGGGTAACGCGCAATGTGGGCGGAAGTTCCAGATTCGTCGGGAAACGCCCCTGCCAGACACGCCGAATCCCGGAGAAGACGCGATTCGAGGCGCGATCTGGTCAGATCAGGCAAGAAATAGCGTGTTTTGTGTCTGGCGCGGCGGCACGGGCGCGGCTAGTCTATCTAAACGACGGGCTGAATGCCGGATTGAGCATCAGCGAAATCAAGGAAACGCTGGTGCAGATGTACGCCTACAGCGGCTTTCCGCGCAGTCTCAACGGCCTGAATACGCTGCTCGCCGTGCTGGAGGCGCGCAAGGCTTGCATAGCTCTGGCCCGGCTTCCATCAAGACGCCAGCGTCGGAAACAGCCATACACGGTTTGCCAGGGGGGAAAGTCCTTCGGCAAAAATCGCCACTGGCAACCCGTCTTCATCACATACAGGATACCGCTGACCGTTGCACGAAAGTCCTGCCTGGGGTGCCGCCCCGCCGACGATTGACCGGCATCGGCTGACCAGATACGGTCTTGGATGATTGCAAAATGTTCCACCAGCGTCTTTCCCATGTCTTTACCCAAAAGACGAGAGTAGACGGGAATTTCTTACTGTCCACAAGGGGCCTGGTGAAATAGTACAACAGCGTATGGCAAGCAGGCGCAATCGCCCTCCCTCACCGAGGGGGGGCGGCAAAGCCGTCGGGGGGAGTGGTTCCGCACTGACAATACGTCCATAATACCGATCATCTGAACCGGAGATTAACCCTCATGGAACTCTTGCTCTGGCGACACGCCGAAGCGCTGGATGGCGCTCCCGACCATACCCGTGAACTATCCACACGCGGGCAAAAACAGGCGAGAAAGATTGCGCTCTGGCTGGAAGCCCGCGCCCCGAAAAACCTGCGACTCATCGTCAGCCCCACCATCCGTACCCGCCAGACCGCCGGACGTTTCCGACTGGAAATGGAAATCTGCGAGGCGCTGGCGACCAACGCGCCACCCGCCGAAATTCTGTCCATGCTCGACTGGCCGAACGCCAAAACGCCGTTCCTCGTCGTCGGACATCAACCCATGCTGGGCGAAATCGCCGCCCATCTGTTGCAGGATGCGCCGCATCCCCCGGATTTCCGCAAAGGCGCGCTCTGGTGGCTGCATGGCGAAGCGGGACAAAAAACGGAATTGCGGCAGGTTGTGGAAGCGGAAAATCTTGCAGGAATCATCGCCTACGTGCGGCCGGAAGATGAAAAACGGTTGACTCGCGCCCTCCGTCTTGAGGAGGCCGGGAAATACCGCCGGGCGTTCAAACGCTTCCGCAAACTCGCCAAACGCAACACCGCCGCCATGACGAACCTCGCTCACCTCTATTACCAGGGGCATGGCGTCGAATACAGTTTTGAAAAAACCGTCAAATGGAATACAAAAGCCGCCGAACAGGGCGATATCAGCGGGATGTTTAACCTCGGCGTCACCTACCGTCGCGCGGGAGATGTCCGAACCGCGAAAAAATGGTTCGAGCAGGCCCTGCAAGCCGGAGACGGCAGCGCCGCGCTGGAACTCGCCAAAATGTACCTCATCAGCGAGCGCGAGACCGAGCGCGTAAAAGACTACCTGCGCCGGGCGCTGGAAGTCGGCTGGCTTTCCGAGGCAGACGAGGAAGAAATCCAGGCATTGCTGGACGAACTGAACGAAAAATCAGCGTAAACGGAACGGGGACATAAAAAGCCCGGCCAAGGCCGGGTTTTTTTGAAACTGCGCTCACGCCGTGTTACTTCAGCGACTTCAACGTCGTCGCACCAGCAATCAGGAGGCGGCGCTGCTCAGGTTGGAAAGCACGACATTGGGACGCAACTGGGTCAGCAGTTTCTGCAAGCCAAGCCTGGTTTTGGTGTTGATAATCAGCGGCGCGCGCAAATTCGCGCCCAGTCCGGCTGTGGCGTTACTGTTTTCCTGTTTGAACAGGATCAGCGTCACCACCACGTCTTCGGGACTGGCAAGTTTGAGTAGACTGGTTTCCGCGTCGTTCAGGCCCAGTTCATAGGTAAAGCCCAACGCTGCCGGCTCGATAATCTGGAAAGCCACGGTCGGTTCATCCAGAGATTGCAGCGTAAAGCTCACCGGATTTGAGCCGACATCGGTTTCATGGATCAGCATGAAACGCCTGCTGTTTTCAAAATTCACCAGCCCTTGCGGGAACTCGATGACCAGATCGGGATTCACTTCCACATTGCCAAACAAAAAAGTTTCAACCTTCATTGTCGTTCCTCCTCCTGACAGGGTTACTCACATCAATATCGGGATACTACATCAGGATACTGATTCAGGGTGCATGAATCAGAAAAAATCCGGGACGCCGCGAAGAAGGTTCCTCCGCTTGCGGCGGCCCGGAGGCTCGCGGGAGCTGTCCTGCACCGCCTGCTCTCTCCGCCCTTTCGGGGCGCCTCCCCGGAGAGGGAGGCTTTCAACGGCTTGCCTTTCCTGTCTGTTTTTGGCATGGTGCATCCCTTTGCAAATTATCCCCTGCCCCAATGCCCGACACCATCGAACACCGCATCGCCCTCGAACTGGGCGTTCGTCCCGCTCAAGTCATGGCCGCTGTCCAGTTGCTGGACGAAGGCGCGACCGTTCCTTTTATCGCCCGTTACCGCAAGGAAGCC
>JAISRR010000032.1 GCA_031273565.1 Zoogloeaceae bacterium
CGGAACCGCAGCCGCTGGCGGCGCATCCTCCGCTGGAAACGGGGTCGGTGTTCCGGCTGGCGTTGCTGATGACGGGCAAATCCACGGCTAAACTCCTTGAGCGTTGTCACGGAGTCCACAGCAATCGCCGTGCCAGAAAAATTAGTCGTTATTAAACAATGGCTTGGTGTTCAAAAGGTCGGGAGGTTACAAGCGGCGCAGGATATTTGTCGGAAAAGCGACAATCCATTCCGAACGCGGCAGCGCGGCAGAAGCCATCGCATGAACGAACAGGTTGCCGATAGCAGGGCAATCACCTACGCCAATAAAATCCGGGAGCGCGGGGCGTCGTGCCCGCAATGACCGGGAACATGACACGATCACTGCTGTTGCGGGGCAGAAGCCCCGCGCTCCCGGATTTCCATACTCCCGGATTTTATTGGCGTATGCGATAGCCCTGAATAAGTGGATTGTCTTGCCCGGGCGATGGTTTTTTCGGGGTTCAACGCCGATTTTTGCGGGCGGACGCTGGTAACGGCGTTACAATTTCCCGCTTTTGATGCGTAACAACGGAGAAACACCATGCCCCAGTATCGTTCCCATATTTCCACCCACGGCCGCAACATGGCGGGGGCGCGCGCCTTGTGGCGGGCTACTGGCGTGAAGGAAGGGGACTTTGGCAAGCCCATCATCGCCGTGGTCAATTCGTTTACCCAGTTTGTGCCGGGTCATGTGCACCTGAAGGACATCGGGCAACTGGTGGCGCGGGAAATTGAGGCGGCGGGCGGCATCGCCAAAGAATTCAACACCATCGCCATTGACGATGGCATCGCCATGGGGCACGACGGAATGCTCTATTCCCTGCCGTCGCGGGATTTGATCGCCGATTCCGTGGAATACATGGCCAACGCCCACTGCGCCGACGCGCTGGTGTGCATTTCCAATTGCGACAAGATCACGCCGGGCATGTTGATGGCCGCCCTGCGCCTCAATATTCCCGCCGTATTCGTTTCCGGCGGCCCGATGGAAGCGGGCAGGCTGAACAAGGACAATAACAACGTCGTCAAGCTGGATTTGATCGACGCGATGGTCAAGGCCGCTGACGCGAGCGTTTCCGACGCTGACATGGCCGCCATCGAGCAGGCCGCCTGCCCGACCTGTGGTTCCTGTTCCGGCATGTTTACCGCCAATTCCATGAATTGCCTGACCGAGGCGCTGGGGTTTTCCCTGCCCGGAAACGGCACCCTCGTCGCCACCCACGCCGACCGCAGGGAACTGTTTTTGCGCGCAGGACGGCTGGTTGTGGAACTGTGCCAACGTTATTATGAACAGGACGACGCCAGTATTCTCCCCCGCGCCATCGCCAGCAAGGCCGCTTTTGAAAACGCCATGAGCCTGGATGTCGCCATGGGCGGCTCCACCAACACGGTGCTGCATCTTCTGGCCGCCGCCAGCGAGGCGGGCGTGAATTTCACCATGGCCGACATCGACCGCATTTCCCGTAAAGTGCCCTGCCTGTGCAAGGTCGCGCCTGCCACTGACCGATACCACATCGAGGATGTCCATCGGGCAGGCGGCGTCATGGGCATTCTGGCGGAACTCTCCCGCGCGGGCCTGCTGGATCGCGCCATCCCCACGGTACATACAAAAACCCTGGGCGAAGCCATTGATACTTACGACGCAACCCTGAGCGCGAATCCCGGCATTCTGGAATTCTACAAGGCCGCGCCCGGCAACACGCCCACGCAGGAAGCGTTTTCCCAGAACCACCGCTGGCCGGAACTTGACCTTGACCGCACCCACGGCTGCATTCGCAACCGGGCCAACGCCTATTCCCAGGATGGCGGTCTGGCCGTGCTCTACGGCAACATCGCCGAAAAAGGCTGCATCGTCAAAACCGCCGGAGTCGATGATTCCATCCTCAAATTCACAGGCAAGGCGCGGGTATTCGAGAGTCAGGAAGACGCGGTGGAAGGCATCCTGAACAACCGCGTGACGGCAGGCGACGTGGTGGTCATCCGCTACGAAGGCCCGCAAGGCGGCCCCGGAATGCAGGAAATGCTCTACCCTACCAGCTACCTGAAATCCCGCGCCCTGGGCAAAGCCTGCGCGCTGTTGACCGATGGTCGTTTTTCCGGCGGCACTTCCGGCCTTTCCATTGGTCACGTCTCGCCGGAAGCGGCCAACGGCGGCGCGATCGGACTCATCGAAGACGGCGATACGATCAACATCGACATTCCCGGACGCAGCATTCATCTGGCGATTTCCGACGCCGACCTTGCCGCCCGCCGCAAAGCGATGGAAGCGCGCGGCGATTCCGCCTGGCAGCCGCTCAACCGCAAGCGGGTCGTGCCAAAGTCGCTGCAAGCCTACGCTTTGTTCGCCACTTCCGCCGACCGGGGCGCGGTGCGTGATCTTTCGCAGGCCAGACGGGCTTGACACGCTGGAGGGGGATCGTCTGATGGATGAAAACAAGGCGACGCGCTGCGAGAGTTGCAAAATCAACCCGGTTGAGATCGAATTTCCGGATCACGACCATGCGCGTCCCTACAGGCTGTGCCGCGCCTGTCTTCATCGCCTGGAAAATCACGCCCTGCGACCTCTGGAGTTTTTCAATCTGGCCTCCATACATGGCGCCACCTGTCTCCTGGGTGATGATTTTTACGACACCTGGACGGGGGAAGCCGGGCAGCCCCGGATAGAAGTCGAGGCGGCGGAACAATATCCCTTCCCGACCGCTGACGAAATCAGCCGTGATGTGCAAAAGCTCATGGACTATGCTTGTAGCATCCGATGGGATATGGATGACTGGATGTTCGAGGCGCTCAGGCAATTTGATCAGGAAGAGATATTTCGCATCGCCCAAAAGAAAATCGCGGAAGAGGCTATCGTTACGGGCAATCCCTACACAATCATCGGAAAAATCATCGGCGCCGCCGGAGGCGACTGGGCGCGGGAAGAATGGCAGCGGCTTGGTGAACATCGTTTGTTGATGCGCGATGCCATTCTGGGGTGCCTCGATCATGAAACGGCATTCCAAATGCTGATTGAGGCCGTGGAAGCAAGCAAGGATGGCGATCTGGCGCATAACACCCTGCATCTGTGGGATTTGCATGATAAACGGATACTGGACTGGATAGAAAAAATCGCGCCTAGTGTCTAATTGCATAAATTAACAATAGTATCACGAAGCTGTGCTCCCCTGACGTCCCGCTTGCGCCACACGAACGGCGCGGCGTTCTCGTTGTATGCGGCAGTGAAGTCGTGAATG
>JAISRR010000215.1 GCA_031273565.1 Zoogloeaceae bacterium
TTTGCCGATGGCGTCACCCTGAGCGTCAGCGACCTCTACAGCCGCCACGCGGTGCACGGTTCCGAAGCGAACGACAACATCAGCCTGTCGGCAGCGGACGAAACCATCTACGGTCACGGTGGCAACGACACCCTGTACGGCGGAGCGGGCAACGACACGCTTGACGGCGGCGAAGGCAACGACACCCTGAACGGCGGAACCGGCAACGACACCCTGTACGGCGATAACGGCAACGACACGCTGAACGGAGAAGACGGCGACGATGCCCTGTTCGGTGGCGCAGGCAACGACACCCTGAACGGCGGTTACGGTGCGGACATTCTGGACGGCGGCGCGGGTAATGACACGTTGAGCGGCGGTTACGGCAACGATACCTATCGCTTCGAACGGGGTGACGGACAGGACACGATTTCCGACTACGACTACAACGCAGGCAACCGTGACACGATTCAGTTTGGTTCCGGCATTGCGGCGGAAGACCTGTGGTTTACCCGGAACGGCAACACGCTGGAAGTCAGTCTGCTGGATAGCCCAGGCGACAAGATTTCCTTTGCCAACTGGTTTGCCAGCACGGCGTATCAGGTGGAGGAATTCAAGCTGGACGATGGGTCATTGCTGCAAAACACCCGGATTCAGGAACTGGTGAACGCCATGAAGGACTATACGCCGCCGATTTATGAAGAGGCCGGACAAACGCCGGTTGATTATCCTGAAGAACTGCTTCAGCTTATCGGTGTGCAATGGGAAGCCGGGGAGAGCAGCGGGGAGGTTCTGCTGTAGAAAGAAGGCCACGTTCTGCGCCGGAGGGTTCGCTGGCGGCGGGCTGACATGGGGGGGGGCTGCCCTGTCCGGCGCGAAACGACGGCATTCTTGAGCATGTCTTGACAGGGGCGCGCAATTTATTGCGCGCCCCTGCTGCGGGTTGACGCTAGAATGCCGCTCTTTCCAGTAGGGGGATACGGTCAATCGACAGAACTTCTGGAATACCCTGTTTCCTGACCTTTGCACCCATGAACCTTTTACCCCGCCCCGTTTCTCTTCCCGTTCAGGAACGTCTGCAAGCGCAGGGGCTGCCGCCCCTGTTGGCGCGACTCTACGCTGCGCGCGGCGTGCGCGACCGGAAGGAGCTGGATTATGATCTGAAATCCCTGTTGCCGCCGCAGGCGTTGACCCATGCCGATGCCGCAGCCCATCTGCTGGCGGACGCCCTCGAAGCCGGGGCGCGGATGTTGATTGTGGCCGACTACGATTGCGATGGCGCGACCGCCTGCGCCGTCGGCCTGCGCGCCCTGCGCCAGATGAGCCTGAACCGGGGGGCGAGCGTCGATTATCTGGTGCCCGACCGCTTCACGCTGGGGTACGGTCTCTCGCCCGCCATCGTCGATCTGGCGGCGGAATACTCGCCCGACCTCATCATTACCGTGGATAACGGCATCGCCAGTCTGGAAGGCGTCGCCAGAGCGCGCGAACGGGGCATCGCCACCCTGATTACCGACCACCACCTGCCCGGCGATACGTTGCCGGAGGCCGAGTGCATCGTCAATCCCAACCAGCCGGGGTGCGGCTTTCCCTCAAAGCATCTGGCCGGGGTGGGCGTCATGTTTTACGTGATGCTCGCGCTGCGCGCCGAACTGCGCGCGCGCGGCTGGTTTGCAGGCGCAAGCGAACCCAATCTGGCGCATCTTCTGGATCTCGTGGCGCTGGGAACGGTCGCCGATATCGTGCCGCTCGATCACAATAACCGCATTCTGGTCAGTCAGGGGGTGGAGCGCATGCGCGCGGGTCGCCTCTGCCCCGGCATCGACGCCCTGTTGCAGGTCGCCGGACGCGAACGCGCACGGCTTTCTTCTTTTGATCTGGGCTTTGTGCTGGGGCCGCGTCTGAATGCCGCCGGACGGCTGGCCGACATGAGCATCGGCATCGAATGCCTGATGGCCGATGATACCGCGACGGCCTTGAATCTCGCGCAAAAGCTGGATGCCCTGAACCGCGAACGCCGGGAAATCGAAGCCGGGATGCAGGAACAGGCGCTCGTTCTGCTGGAACGTCTGGACGCCAACGCCGCTCCGCCCGGCATGGCCTTGTTCGAGACCGACTGGCATCAGGGCGTGGTTGGCATTCTGGCGGCGCGCATCAAGGACAGGTTCTATCGTCCCGTGTTCGCCTTCGCCAGAGGCGAGCATGGCGAAATCAAGGGGTCAGGCCGTTCCATTCCCGGCTTGCACCTGCGCGATGCGCTGGATCTGATGTCCAGACGCGCCCCCGGCCTGCTGCTGCGTTTCGGCGGGCATGCCGCCGCAGCAGGCGTGAGTCTGCGCGAAGCGGATTTTCCCCGTTTCCGCGACCTTTTCGCCGAACTTGCCGCCGAACTCCTGCCGCCTGCCGCCCTGACGCGCAGTCTGGAAACCGATGGCCCGCTGGAAACGGGATTTTACAATCTGGAAACCGCCCGTTTGCTGGAAGCCCAAATCTGGGGTCAGGGTTTTCCCGCCCCCCTGTTCGCCGACGAATTCACGGTCGAACAGGAACGTCTGCTGAAAGACAAACACCTGAAACTGCGCCTGAACAAAAACGGCCAGATTTTTGACGGCATCCAGTTCAACGCCACCACCTCCCCCGGTGCGAGAAGCCGCATCGCTTACCGTCTTGCCATCAACGAGTTTCGCGGCGTACAGTCGCCGCAACTGGTGATTGAGCATTGTGAGGCGATTCAGAAGACGGAAGACCGAGGACAGAATTAAAAAAACGGACGCCGCAGCGTCCGTTTTTCAATTGTTCCAACGGGAACGGAATCAGAAGGCGTGCTTCAGACCGAACTGGAAGCCGCTCTGGTAGGTAGTGCCACCGTTACTGCCGTCGCCGATGGCGGACGTACGCTGGACTTTGCCTGCCTTGTTGCCTTTCTCGTTGTCGTTGTTGAGGTCAGCGTAGGCGGCGTAAAAACCGGTGCGCTTGGAGAGATCATAGGTGTAACCCACTGCCCACTGTTTGGTCTTGCCCGCGCTGTCGTCCGTGAAATCATCCCACTTGGATTGCGTGTAGGAAACCTGGATGGCGTGTTTGCCGAACGGCACCGTCGCGCCAATCAACCAGCTTTTCAGCTTGGCGTTGTTACCCTGGTTTGGCAAGGGATTATTGGATGCGGTGATCTTGTTCCGGTCATAGATGGCAGCCAGCTTGACGACCTTGAAATCGTAAGTGCCGGCCACGGTCAGGTCGGTGATTTTGGGTTTTTCCAGACTGAAGACGCCAGCGCCGCTGTCATTATCCTGAATACGGTGGTAGGAGACGCCGACATCAATGGGGCCGTTGGTGTAACGCGGCAAGAGGGCGATCACGGTGTTGTCGTGACCGTTCTCCTGATTTTCCTGACCGATGGCGTTGGCGGAATAAGCCGCCGTCACATTGAACCCGGAGAAGGTGGGGGAAACATAGGCGACGGTGTTGTCCACGCGCACCGGGTCGAGCAGGTTTTCGCCGCCGGCATCGACGCCCACATCATACACATTGCGGTAACGGCCCACGGTGCCCGCCTTGAAGGGGTCGACGGCGGACAGGAACGTGTAGTGCGGCGTATACAGACGACCAGCGATGACTGTACCGAAGTCGCCGGTCAGCCCCAGGAAAGCCTGACGCCCGAAGAGACGCCCGCCTTGGGCGTGATTGCCATCATCAAGGGCGAAGCCCGCCTCCAGAGTGAACAGCGCCTTCAGACCGTTGCCCAGGTCTTCCGTACCCTTGAAACCGAGGCGGTTGCCCGCAGTAATGCCGGAATCAAGGCTGTTCTTGCTGCCGACATGCGGGTTGTAGCTATCGCTGCGATGGCTGAAGCCCATGTCGAGAAAGCCATAAATCTGCACATTGGAAGATTGGGCGAGGGCTGTACCTGAAGCCAGGGCGGCGACAGCGAGTGTGATGAGTTTTTGCTGCATGAGAATTTTCCTTTCGGGTTGAAGAAGGCCCCCTGTTTGTGCCTTGCTCTGAAGTTTGGTGGAATCTTTGCGTTCCGGGCGGGTGGGCAACTGACGGTAAAACCAGGGGAGGACGATACCAGAGAGCACCCTCACCGGGAGCATGGCGAGCACGAACATGGTGCGTAGCATGGCAGGAGGTGTTGTTTTTGCGACAAAAAGTGCACAACAACAGACACCTCCCATACTTTGTCACCCGTCCTCTGTCCTCTGTCCTCTGTCCTCTGCCTTCTGCCCCCCCCATCGCCCCATCAGCGCATGCGGAACGTCCAACTGGTCGAGCAGGCGGGCAACGACGAAATCCACCAGATCGCCCACGCGTTGCGGATGATGATAAAAGCCCGGATTGGGCGGTAGCAGGGTCGCTCCGGCGCGGGAGAGGCGCAGCATGTTTTCCAGATGGATCGCGGAAAAAGGCGTTTCACGCGGGACGAGGATGAGTTTTTTGCCTTCCTTCAACGCGACATCGGCGGCGCGTTCGATGAGATTTTCCGCGAGTCCCTGCGCGATGGCCGCCAGCGTGCCCATGCTGCACGGGCAGACGACCACGGCATCCGGCGCGCTGGAGCCGGAGGCGACGGGCGCGAACCAGTCCATGCGCGCATGCACCGTCAGTGCGCCGGGCAAGCCGGGGTAGCGCGCGAGCAGGGCCGCGCGCGCCTCGTCGGGCGCTTCCGGCAATTCCAGATTCATCTCCTGGAGGGCGACGATGCGGGCGGCGGCGCTGTAGATGAGCTGCACCCGGCATCCCGCCGCCAGCAGGCATTCGAGCAGGCGCAGGCCGTAAATCTGGCCGGACGCGCCGGTCAGCGCCAGACAGATGTTTTGTGCTTCAGGCAGTTTCGACATGGGATATGCTCGCATTCAGTTCTTGTTGCAGACGGCAGGCAACGAGGCCATTGATGATGCCAAAAATCAGGGCGGCGAGGGCAAAGACCGGCGCCAGCCGAAAAACGCCATCGTGCGGCACCAGCCAGAGCCGCGCCAATAACACCTGTCCGGCAATGTGGGCGAAACTGGCGATGAGGCTCCAACTGACGAGGCCAAAGCCGCGCGCCGGTAAAAAGCGAACCAGGGCAAGCGCGACCAGGCTGCAAACGGCTCCGGCAAGGCTCAGAAAAAACCCGGGCGCGAAAAACTGCCCCAACAGCAGACTGCCGGCAACCACCCGGAGCACGCTCACCCAGGCCGCGCTTTTCCAGCCGTAACGCGCCAAAACCAGCAGCACGACGATATTCGCCAGACCCGGCTTGACGCCGGGCAGGGGCATGGGAATCGCCGCGTCCACCAGAGAAAGCCCGACGGCGGCGGCGGTCAGCCGGGCAATGCGCAGATCGTCGGCGTCAACCTTGAGTTCAGTAGTTGAGGGAATCATAGGGCGTATTTTTTCCGACAATGGCGAGGCTGACGCGATTGGGCGCGCAAATGGCGATTTCCCCGGCGCGGGCGAGCCAGCCCTGACGCACGCAATATTGACGCGGGCCGGGATCGGCGGCGATGCGGGCGCGCCCTTTTTCTACCGCGATGCGGGTCATCCCCAGCGGGCCGGGCACGAGAATTTCCCGTGTTTCACCCAGGGCGATTTCCATGAAAATACGTCCTTCCTGACGAATGACGGCGCGTTCGCCCTGACCGTCCTGCCAGAGCAGGGGAAAACTGGCGGCGACCCCGGCGGCGGCAAGCAACGCCAGAAACCAGTCACCGGGACGAAGGTAGCGGAGCCAACGCACGGATCAGCACCCGCTGAACTCACTACCGGCAAGGGCGCGATGCCGCACCAGCACGCGAGGAATCTGCGTGGTCATGCCGGCAAACTGCCGCCCCAGCCATTCCGCCAGATACACGGAGCGATGTTGACCGCCGGTGCAGCCGATGGCGACGGTGAGGTAGGCGCGGCTGTCCTGCGCGTAGGCGGGCAGCCAGTCGGCGACGAAACGGTGAATGTCCGCGCGCATTTTCAATACGGCGGCTTCGGCTTCCAGAAATTCGACAATCGGCGCGTCCAGCCCGCTCAGGGCGCGCAATTCCGGTTCGTAATACGGGTTGGGCAGGCAGCGGGCGTCGAATACCAGATCGGCGTCCAGCGGCAGGCCGTGCTTGAAACCGAAGGATTGAAACAGCAGGGTCAGCCCCTCGCGCACCGGCGCGGCGGAAATCTGCACCACCCACTCGCGCAGGGCGGCGGCTTTCAGACCGGAAGTGTCCAGCTTGTGCCCCAACTCGACCAGCGGTTGCAGCAGGCGTCGCTCCTCGCCGATGGATTCCACCAGCGTGCGTGTGCCGACAGCCAGCGGATGACGCCGACGGGTTTCGGAAAAGCGTTTGATGAGGGTGTCGTCCTGAGCGTCCAGAAACAGGAAGGTCAGCAGGTGTCCCATGCCCTGCAGGGACTGGATTTTTTCCGGCAAGCGCCCGATACCGTCGCCGGAACGGGCGTCGATGGCGATGGCGGCGCGGGAATAGCCTTCCTGTTGCAGCAGGTTGACCAGCACGCCCAACATCACCACCGGCAGGTTATCCACGCAGTAATAACCGCGATCTTCCAGGACATGCAAGGCCACGGATTTGCCGGAGCCGGAAAGACCGCTGATGAGGACGAGTTCCATGTTGTCGGGAAATAAGTTGTCTGGCGGCGACCTTGCCGCGACAACGATGATACGCGACCCTCGCCGACAAGGGTCGCGTTTTATGCTTCAGCTTGTCACGCACTCGCTGATAAAGGCTTTGCGGGCGTCGCCTTTCAGGGATTGTTCCTTCGCTTCCTGCTGGCAGGCTTTCGTTTTCGCCTTTTCGTCGGCCCTGGCCTGGGCGTTGGAATCGGCTTGGGTCGACTTGCCGGAAGACAGGCATGTCTTCATGAAGGCTTTGCGCTCATCGCCTTTCAATGCTTTTTCTTTTGCCTCCGCGTTGCACGTCTTCATCCTTTCCCGCTGCGCTTTTTGCGCTGGAGAAGGTTCTTTTTTCGACGCATCGCCATCGGCGGCATGGGCCAGTCCCAGAGAAAGAAACAGCGCAAGACAGAGGGTGGAAAACAGATGCTTCATTTACGACTCCTTCATAAAAAATGGAGTCGTCATTATCGCTAACGACATTAATAAATGCCAGTGTTTTTTGTCGTGCGGATAACCCGGTGGCTACAAATCCTCATCCAGCGCCAGCGCCTTCTGTTGACGGGAAATGAATTCCTGCATGCTGTCGATGCCGCGCATTTGCAGGATGGCGTTTCTGACGGCGGCTTCAATCAACACGGCGAGGTTGCGACCGGCGACGACGGGAATGACCACCTTGCGGATGTGCACGCCCAGAATTTCCTGTGTCTGCGCGTCCAGCGGCAGGCGCGGGGCTTCCAGGCCGACGACGGGTTTTTGCAGGTACACGATGAGTTTCAGTTTCATTTTCCGGCGCGAGGCGGTTTCGCCGAAAATGGAACGGATGTTCAACAGCCCCAGACCACGCACTTCCAGATAATCCTGCAACATGCCGGGACAACGGCCTTCCAGGGTGGAAGGGGCGATACGGGCGAGTTCGACGACATCGTCGGCAACCAGACCGTGACCACGCGAAATGAGTTCCAGCGCCAACTCGGATTTGCCGACGCCGGAATCGCCGGTAATCAGCACGCCCATGCTCAGAACATCCATGAATACGCCATGCACGGAGGTGGTGGCGGCCAGCCGTCTGGCCAGATAGATGCGTAACTGGTCGATCACGGCGGCGCAGGGTTTCTGCGAGGTGAACAGCGGCGTCTGCGTGGTTTCGCAGAGGCCGCGCAGGATATCCGGCGCCGGCAGACCGTCGGAAACGATCAGCGCGGGCGGCAGGGCGGCAAGCAGTTCGCCGATTTGCCTGGAAAACTGCGCGCCGGAAATGCGGGCGAGCCAGGCGATTTCCGCAGTGCCGATGACTTGCAGGCGTTCCGGGTGGATGAAGTTCATGTGCCCGATGACGTCTGCCCCGTAATTGCCGGTTCCTTTCAGGCTGATATGGCGCTTGGTGTTGACGGCGATTTCCCAGCTGAGTTCCAGCTTGTCGCGGTGATCCTCGAAGAGCTGTTGGAGGCTGATTTCCTGCATGGCGGGAGGGCGAACGGATCAGTCCGCGCTGGCGGTGGAAAAAAGTTCGCGCACGCTCGCCGCATCGGACGCGGCGGCGAGTTTTTCCCGAAAATCGCGGTTGGCGAAACAGGTGGCCAGCGCCGCGAGCGCCTGCAAGGAGGTTTCGGTGGCCTGTTCCGGCGCGAGCAGGACAAAAACCAGACGGACCGGGCGTTTGTCGGGCGCGTCGAAATCAATGGGTTCCGCCAGACGGATGAAAGCGCCGGCGGTTTCTTTCAGACCCTTGATGCGACCATGCGGAATGGCGACGCCCTGACCCAGACCGGTGGAACCCAGTTTTTCCCGCGCCAGCAGGTTGTCGAAGACAAGGGCGCGGTCAATGCCGCAGGTATTGGCAAGGAGCTGGCTGGCTTCTTCAAACAGCCGTTTTTTACTGCCGGCTTCCAGATCCAGAAGGATGTGTGTTTCCGGCAGGAGATGTGTGATGGGATTCATGTTATTTCGGCGGTTCGGGCGTCTGCCGGAAAGCGTTTCCGGCAGATGCCCGGAATATCAATCCGCGAGGTGATTGGCGACTTTGTCGCCACGATGATGGTTACTGACTTTCTGCTTGTGTTTTTGCACCTGGCGATCCAGCTTGTCACACATGCTGTCGATGGCGGCATAGAGGTCGTTTTCAACGCTTTCCACGAAAATGTCGCGGCCCGGCACATGTACGGTGACTTCCGCTTTCTGTTTCAGTTTGTCGACAGAAAGGATGACCGTTAAGCCGGTGACCCGTTCGAAGTGATTGATGACGGGATCAAGTTTGTTTTCCACGTAGTCGTGCAGCGCGGGCGTGACTTCGACATGGTGACCGCTGATCTGTAGATTCATTGTGTTCTCCTTTTTTACAGGGTCTTGCGTAAATTAACCGGCGGGATGCCAAGCGCTTCGCGGTATTTCGCCACGGTGCGCCGCGCTACAACGATTCCCTGCTGGCCTAGTATTTCGGATATTTGACTATCCGACAAGGGCTTCTTGCCATCTTCGCCGCCAATCAGTTGTTTGATCAGGGCGCGGATGGCGGTAGCGGAACAGGCGCCACCGCTGTCGGTGGACACATGACTGCCGAAGAAGTACTTGAGTTCAAAAATGCCGCGCGGCGTCGCCATGTATTTCTGGCTGGTGACACGCGACACGGTTGATTCGTGCAAACCGATGACATCGGCGATCTCGCGCAGCACCAGGGGCCGCATGGCGACTTCGCCGTATTCGAAAAACTGACGCTGGCGATCGACGATGGCTTGCGATACGCGGGCGATGGTGTCGAAACGCTGCTGCACATTTTTGATGAGCCAGCGCGCCTCCTGCAATTGCGTGGACAGGCCGTGTTCGCTGCCGCGCTTCTGCCGGGCGAGAATCTCGGCGTAGAGGCGGTTTACCCGCAGTTTCGGGAAGGCGTCCGGGTTGATTTGCGACATCCAACGCCCGCGCACTTTTTTGACAATCACATCGGGAATGACATAGCGGGTGTCCAACGCCGCGAAACGCGCGGCGGGCCTCGGATTGAGGCCGACGATCAGCGCGTGCGCGGCCTTCAGCGCCTCGTCGCTGCATTCCAGTTGCTTGATGATCCTGTTGAAATCGCGGTTGGCCAGAAGGTCGAGATGCCGCTCCACGATGATGAGCGCCAGATCGCGCGTGGGCGCGGCGGGTAACGCCTTGAGTTGCAACCCCAGACACTCCTGCGGCGAACGCGCGCCGATGCCGGTGGGGTCGAGGCTTTGCAACTGCTTCAGGGCGATTTCCAGATCGTCGGCGTCCACCTCGTATTCGGGCGGGATGGTTTCCAGCAATTCCTCCAGGCTGGCGGAAAGGTAACCATCGTCGTCCAGCCCTTCGCCCAGAAAGCGGATCAGCGCCTTGTCGTGGTCGGAATACTGGGAAAGTCCCAACTGCCATTCCAGATGGTCGCGCAGGCTCGTGGCGGCGGCTTGCAGGTCGTGCGCCTCAACATCGTCGTCATCGTCGCGGTCGCGCCCGCTGCCGGTGCCGCCGTAGCTGCCGCTGTCCTGAAACCAGCGGTCTTCCTCAATATCCGTTGGTGTAAGTTCGGCGCGGTTTTCATCGCGGAATTCCCCGGAATCGCCCCGCTCGCCGCGTTCCTCCTGCGCTTCATGCGCGTGCTCACGCTCGCCATCACCGCTCCCGTTCATGCCGTCCACGTTGCCATTGGCGCGGCTGAACGCCGCTTCGTCTTCGCGTTCCAGCAACGGGTTTTCCAGCAGGTAACGCTCGATTTCCTGGTTCATGTCCAGCGTCGACAGTTGCAGGAGTTTGATCGCCTGCTGCAACTGCGGCGTCAGTGCCAGTTGTTGTGAGAGTTTGAGTTGTAGGGATGGCTTCATGCGGGATATGGAGTTCTTGTTTGGCCGCTCAACGTTACAGGCGGAAGTGCTCGCCCAGATAAACCTTGCGAACGTCTTCATTATAGACGATCTCGTCAGGCGTCCCCCGCGCCAACACCTGGCCTTCATTGATAATCCAGGCATGGTCACAGATGCCCAGCGTTTCGCGCACATTGTGGTCCGTAATCAACACGCCGATGCCGCGTTCCTTCAGGAAGCGGATGATTTTCTGGATATCCAGCACGGCGATGGGATCGACCCCGGCGAAGGGTTCGTCAAGCAGGATGAAACGGGGATGGGTCGCCAGTGCGCGGGCGATTTCCACCCGTCGCCGCTCGCCGCCGGAGAGCGCCGCTGCCGGGGTGTGGCGGATGTGGGTGATGTGCAGTTCTTCAAGCAGGGTTTCCAGACGCTCGTCGACTTCCTCGACAGAGAGGTTCAGAAGTTCCAGCACCGCCTGGATATTGTCCGCCACGGAGAGCTTTCTGAACACCGAGGCTTCCTGCGGCAGATAGGAAAGCCCCAGCCGCGCCCGCCTGTGCATGGGCAGGTGGGTGATGCGGGTATCGTCAATGTAAATTTCACCGCCGTCGGAAGCCGCCAGACCGACGATCATGTAAAAACAGGTGGTCTTGCCCGCGCCGTTCGGCCCCAGAAGGCCCACGACCTCGCCGCTTTCCACCTGAAAGGAGACATCGGAAACCACGGTGCGGGATTTGTAGCGTTTCTTGAGATTGCGGGCCTTCAGCGTGCTCGCCGGGGCGCTTTGCGCATCACTCATCATCACCCTCTTCAATCAAACCTTGCAACACCTGCCGCACGGCAGACGGGGAAAACCCCCGGTATTGCAGAAATCGTTGTTGTCTGGCCCTGTCCGCAAGATTGTCAGGCAGGATGCCGAATTTTTTTTGCCACACTTCCCGGCAACGCCGGGTTTCGTCTTCGCCCAGAGCGAGACTGTCCGCAATGAGTTCGTCGGAGACGCCATCTTGCTGCAACTCCCGGGCGAGACGCAGGTCGCCATAACGACGACCGCGCGCCGTAACCCGCATTTCCGCGTAACGCGCGTCCGAAAGCTGCCGCCGACCGACCAGATCGTCGAGAAGACGCTCCAGTTCCGCCGCTGACCCGGCCAGGGGGGAGAGCTTTTTTGCCAGCGTGGCGCGGCTGTATTCCCGTTGCGCCAGCAAGGCAACCGCTTTCGCCCGCAGGGTGTCAGGCATCTACGTCCGCATTGGCTGCGTTTTTGGCTTCTGCCGTGGCCGCCGCCTTGCCTGCCCCCGCTTTGCCGGCTTTGGCGGCGATGTTCTGGCGCACGGCGGCGCGAACGCCCGCTTCAACCTCCTGGGCGATGTCGGCGTGCGCCTTCAGGAATTCGCGCACATTGTCCTTGCCCTGACCGATCTTGTTGCCCTTGTAGGCATACCACGCGCCGGACTTGTCGATCAGCTTGTGCTCGACGCCCAGATCGACAATCTCGCCCTCGCGGGAGATGCCCTCGCCGTAGAGGATTTCGAAGAAGGCTTCCTTGAAGGGCGGCGCAACCTTGTTTTTGACCACTTTGACCTTGGTTTCGTTGCCGATGACCTCATCGTTTTTCTTGATGCTGCCGATGCGACGGATGTCCAGGCGCACGGAAGCATAAAACTTGAGGGCGTTACCGCCGGTCGTGGTTTCCGGGCTGCCGAACATGACGCCGATTTTCATGCGGATCTGGTTGATGAAAACAACCAGCGTATTGGTTTTCTTGATGTTGGCGGTCAGTTTTCGCAACGCCTGACTCATCAGGCGGGCGTGCAGGCCCATCATGGAATCGCCCATCTCGCCTTCGATTTCCGCTTTCGGCGTCAGCGCCGCCACCGAGTCGATGACAATGATGTCGACCGAGCCGGAACGCACCAGCATGTCGGCGATTTCCAACGCCTGCTCGCCAGTGTCGGGCTGGGAAATCAGCAATTCGCCGACATTGACGCCCAGCTTTTGCGCGTATTGCGGGTCGAGCGCGTGCTCCGCGTCGATGAAGGCCGCCGTGCCGCCCAGTTTTTGCATTTCCGCCACCACTTGCAGACAGAGCGTGGTCTTGCCGGAAGATTCCGGCCCGTAAATTTCCACCACCCGACCGCGTGGCAAACCGCCCACGCCCAGCGCCAGATCCAGCCCCAGCGAGCCGGTCGACACCACCTGGATGGCTTCGTCGATTTCGGCTTCCCCCATCTTCATGATGGATCCCTTGCCGAATTGCTTTTCAATCTGCGCCAGCGCCGCCGCCAGCGCTTTGGCCTTGTTTTCGTCCATGTTGTGCATCCCCTCAAATTTGTAGCGCGGCATTATGGCACATCAGTGAGCAGGTGTCAGATATCGGGCGTCAGGGCACAGGGCAATCGCATTTGACTGACTCCGAGGCCCTGGCCGCAAACACCGTCATTCCCCTGCATGGGAATGACGGCAGGCTGGGCGGGATCTACGATACCGCCGTCGTTAACATGCGGCGCTTTCGGAGAAAGCGCCCTACCTGAACCCGCCCTACCTGAACCCGCTCAGGCTACGATTCCAGGAGGCATTCGCGCCGTTGGTCGACGCGTTCGATTTTTTGGCGTGAAGCACCGCAAACCATACTGCCACCTCATCAACCGCTGATTGAAAACGCGTTTCCTCAAAAGCTGACGACATCTGCGTGTGCGATTGCCCTGCGTCAGGGCACGGGGCGATGACCTGAAAGCCATCGCCATGCGAAGCCGCTCAAATCCTGTGGGCTGACCTGGCGCTGCGCCACTGAGCTGCAATGCCCTGCATCCATGTGCCGATGTGTTTGACAGGCGGTCTTCTTGTCTTTAGAATCACGCCTCTTTTGAATTTTGCAGGCAAGGATGCCGTCAATGAAAACATTTTCCGCCAAACCGCATGAGGTGACGCGCGAGTGGTTTGTGGTGGATGCCACGGACAAGGTACTCGGTCGTCTCGCCAGCGCCATCGCGCATCGTCTGCGCGGCAAGCATAAAACCATCTACACCCCGCACGTGGATACCGGCGACTTTATCGTCGTCACCAATGTTGAGAAATTGCGTGTTACCGGCAACAAGGCCGAGGACAAAAAGTATTTCCGCCACACCGGTTTTCCCGGCGGCGTTTACGAAACCAATTTCAAGAAAATGCAACAACGTTTCCCCGGTCGCGCCCTGGAAAAGGCCGTCAAGGGAATGTTGCCCAAAGGCCCGCTGGGTTACGCCATGCTGAAAAAGCTGAAATGTTACGCTGGCGCCCAACATCCGCACTCCGCCCAGCAGCCCAGGGCGCTGGAAATTTAAGGATCAGACATGGCAGCAGTCAGCAATTATTACTACGGTACCGGGCGGCGCAAGAGCGCCATTGCCCGTGTCTTCATGAAACGCGGTTCCGGTGCCATCGTGGTGAACGGCAAGCCGCTGGATGAATTCTTCTCCCGCGAAACGGGTCGCATGGTCGTGCGTCAACCTTTGGTGCTGGTCAACCAGCTCGAAGGCTTCGACATCAAGGTCAATGTTATCGGTGGCGGCGAATCCGGTCAGGCCGGTGCGGTTCGCCACGGCATCACCCGCGCCCTGCTCGAATTCGATTCCACCCTGAAACCCGCCCTTTCCAACGCCGGTTTCGTCACCCGCGACGCGCGCGAAGTGGAGCGGAAAAAAGTCGGTCTGCACAAAGCGCGGCGCAGGAAACAGTTTTCCAAGCGTTAAGCGCGTTTTTACTTTTACCGGAAGGCCGTCCGATTTTCGTCGGGCGGCTTTTTTAATTTCAGGCTGCGCCGGGGTATCATGTCGCCTTTCCGGAGGAGACAACCATGCGAACAATATTGCTGCCGGGAGAAGCGCCATGCGTCGACTGAGACGACTCTGGCGTAATTTCGGCATTCGCGCGGCGCGGGTGGACATCCGTTCACACGCGGCGTGGTATGCCTATGCCGCATTGGGTGCAGCGGTGACGCTGGCGGGCGTGCTCCTGTTTTACGGCCTGTGGAAAAGTCTGCGCTCACCCGAAGAACAGAACGTGGAGAGCCTGCGCGCGCGCCTTGAAGAACTGGAAGTCAGGGCGACGCAGGACGACGGGGTGCTCGCCAGCAATCTGGAAATGACGCACAGCGCGAATCGGCAACTGGCCGGCGAGTTGCGCGTGCTCTCCGACGAACAAACGGTATTGAAAGACGATCTCGCCTATTTTTTACGGTTGGTGCCGGTCGGCACGCGCGAGGGCGAGGTCCGTCTGGACAGATTCGTCCTGTGGCCTGAAGCGGCGGCGGATTCGGGCGCGGCGCGGCGTTATCGTTACAGTGTTCTGGTGGGCTACCACACCGGGCGTCAAACCGGGGAATTCGCGGGTACCCTGAAATTCGTCCTCACCGTCGTGCATGAGGGTCAAACCCTGCAACGCATCCTGCCTGCGGATGCGAAGATGGCGGCGCAACCGGAGTATCAGGTCAGGACACATCAGTGGGTACGCAAGGAAGGCGTGCTGGAAATCGCGCCCGGCGATGTGTTGAAAAAAGCGGAACTGCGACTCGTGCAGGCTAACCGTGCGCGCGCCGTGGCGAGCGTCACTTTTTAATCAGGAGACTTTATGTTTGCCAAGAAAAACCCCAAAGGAGCGGCTACCCAGATCGACAGTCTGATCGGCAAGGGGACGAAAATCGAAGGTAATATTTTCTTTTCCGGCGGTCTGCGCGTGGATGGCGAAATTTGCGGCAAGGTGATCGCGGAGTCCGCGCCATCGACCTTGATGTTGAGCGAGCATGGTGTCATCAACGGACATGTGGATGTGACCTATCTGATCGCCAACGGCAGCATCAGCGGCCCGGTGCGGGCGGCGGAATTCCTGGAATTGCAGCCCAAGGCGAGAGTCACTGGCGACGTGGAATACGGCATGATCGAAATCCAGCAGGGCGCGGTGATCGAAGGACGCCTGCTGAATCAGAAGGTGGACGGCAGCAACGCCAGGCAGACAGCGCATAATGAGCAGAAAGCGGAAGCCGGAAAACAGAAGCCGGAAGACAGGGATCGGTTGACGCTGGAATAGCGCCGATGTTGTTTCGTCACAATATCTTGTACAAAACGTAAATTCTTGGCTACTCTGATGCGTCTTCAATTTTTGCCAGTCAGACCATGAACCCCACCCTCATTCAGGCCGTCGGCGCATTGTTGTTCGCCACCGCCATTGTGCACACTTTTTCCACTGGCATTTTTGAGCGACTGGCGCAGAAACATTCGAACCATGCGGGTTTCTGGCGGCTGTTTACCGAGGCGGAGTTTATCTTCGGGTTCTGGGCGGTCATTCTGATTGTGTTCATCGGGTTTTCGTCAGGCAGTACGAAGGATGCGATTGAGTATCTGGACGGGCGCGATTTCACCGAACCGCTGTTTGTGCTGGCCATCATGATCGTGGCGGCCAGCAGGCCCGTGCTGCAATTCGCCACCCTCATCGTGCGCCTGATTTCCCGCATCCTGCCGCTGTCGCGTCCGGTGGCCATGTATGTCACGATTTTAAGCGCGGTGCCGCTCCTCTCCTCCTTCATTACCGAACCGGCAGCCATGACGTTGGCGGCGCTGATGTTGCGCGAGCTTTACTACAGCAAAAAAATCTCTTCCCGGCTGATGTACGCCACGATCGGCGTGCTGTTCGTGAATGTTTCCATTGGCGGCACGCTGACCAGTTTCGCCGCGCCGCCGGTGTTGATGGTGGCGCACAAGTGGGGATGGGATAGCTGGTTCATGCTGACCCACATCGGCTGGAGAAGCGCCCTGGCGGTGCTGGTGAACGCGATTGCCGTCACCATTCTGTTCAGAAAGGAACTGGCGACAGTGGAGGCGACAACGCATCAGCTACAGGTGGCGGTTCCCGGTAAGGTCATTGTTCTGCATGTTTTCCTGCTGTTCCTGATCGTGCTGTTTGCCCATGAGCCAAGGGTTTTTCTGGGCGTATTGCTGACGTTTCTGGCGTTGGCGCACGCCTATCCCCAATTTCAGAACAAGCTGATTCTGCGCGAAGGATTGATGGTGGGCTGTTTTCTGGGTGGGCTGGTGACGCTCGGCGGGCAACAGGAGTGGTGGCTGCGCCCCCTGTTCGCGCACATGAACGCAACCTCCATCTACTACGGCGCAACGGCGTTGACAGCGGTGACAGACAATGCCGCGCTGACCTATCTGGGTTCTCTGGTGGAAGGGTTGTCGGATGAATTCAAATACGCGCTGGTTTCCGGCGCGGTGACAGGGGGCGGGCTGACCGTAATCGCCAATGCGCCCAACCCGGCGGGCATGTCCATTCTGCACGGGGATTTCAGGAATGGCATCGTCAATCCCCTGGGGCTGTTGATTGCCGCTCTGCCCCCCACCCTGGTGACGATTCTGGCGTTCAGGCTGCTCTGAGCGGAAAGCAGGCCCCCCGGCAGGGCATCAAAAACGCACGCCGTTTAAAGACCTCCGTTTCCGGTAACGCAGGGAGATTGCCTGCCATGCGTTAAAAATCAGTATTCCTGATCGTGATCGTCACTTTCCCACATTTCCGGGGTAAAGCGCACGATCCGGTTACGCCCCGTCTGCTTGGCGCGGTAGAGCGCCACATCAGCAAACTTGACGGCCTGCCAGAAGGTGCTGCTGTCGGACGGGTAATCGGCAATGCCGATGGAAATGGTTTTCTGCAATATGGCGCCGCCGACATTGACGCGCAGTTTTTCCACCGCGTTGCGAATATTCTCCGCCACCTGATCGGCGGCGGGTTCTGCGGCGTCCTGGAGCACGATCAGAAATTCCTCGCCGCCATAACGAATCACCATGTCGGACGTACGCACGGATTGTTTCAGGATTTGTGACAGCGCCTTCAACACGGCATCGCCGGCATCATGCCCGTAGGTGTCATTCACCATCTTGAAATAGTCGAGATCCAGCATCATGATGGCCAGATGGATTTGCTGGCGTCGCGCGGTAGCGAGCAGGGTTTCCACGTATTCCTCGAGATAACGACGATTGCTCAGGCCCGTCATGGGGTCGCGCAGCGAGGATTCCTTCAGGGTTTCGGTGAGTCGGCGAGCTTCCAGCACCGGCGCTGTTTCACGCAGATAGACATTGATGTAGGGCAGCGCCGCCTGCAGGCGCGCTTTTTCTTCGCCCTTGGCCACCAGTTGCACGATGCTGCCGACCACCCCGGATTGAATAATGGGGAAACACATGTAGCCGTAGCTTTCGCCATCTTCCGACTGCGGGCAGAAAGCGTAGCAGATGTCGGGCTGAACGATGCCGTCGACGACGTGCCCGGTGCGACGGGCGCGGCAGGTTTCGGGACGTTCGAGCACATGGCTGCTGCACCAGCGACACTCGCCGGAAAGATTGCCATTCACGATGACGGCGGTCATTTCGTGCCGGTTCTGCGCGACTTCGTAGATGGAGAATTCGTGCAGGCCGAATTCATCCTGCAGGGTGGTCGAGAGACGTTGATAGATTTCCACCTTGGCTTCGTCTTCCTCGATCGCCTGCTTGAAGTGCGAGGCCCGCATCAGCCCTTCCACCATGTCGATGGTGACAGCCAGCAGATTCTCGCCCTGTTTGGGCTTGCGTCCCGTCAGATGCGACACCTGCCTGCCGATGTGGTTCAGGCCGTCGTCAAGGAAGCGCAGGAGCTGGTTTATCGCGGTCGCGATCTGACCCACTTCGTCATTGGTCTGCTTGGTAATCGCGCCCTTGAAGTTGCCGCCAGTCGCCTGCAGCACGATTTCTTCAACTTCCTTCGCGGTTTTCGAAATCGGACGCAGAAGACGATTCAGGAACAGGAACAGCGAAGCGAGGAACAGCGCCACCGTTGCGACAATGCCCGCTACGGTCAGCACGGTCTGCTTGCGTAGTGCGGAAATATCCATGGTCATGGTCACTGCGCCCAGCACCGCGCCCTCACGTACATTGTGGCATTGCAGGCAATTGGGCGAACCGCTCGAATCCGCGATATAGGGAATGGTGCTGCGAAAAATAATGGCATCACCCTGCGGGACAATCTGGACATGCTGCTCGCCTTCCCGGATGACCTGCTGTTCGATGTCATCCGGCGGTATTTCGCCCATGCTGCTGACGCCGAACTGGTGATCCACCAGAGGAGAGCGCACCACCCGCACGGCGCGCAGTCCATGCACTTCAGTGATGCGTTTCAGGAAGGAGGCCCGATAATCCATGGAGCCGTTAATCATGGCGTCGGTCAGGTGAACCCGAATGATTTCGGAGGCGGTACGGGCATGCGCCGCCATCATGGAAACGGAATAATTCTGGAATGCGTAGAAGCTGATGGCGGCAACAACAACAACCAACGCGGCGGCCAGCGCAGTGAAAAACAACATAATTTTGGATTTGAGACGCATTGTCCCCAGCACTCCCACCAGCGACGAAAACCACATGATTCTGCCATCGAAGCGACCCGGAAGGAAGTCCAATGTACATAAACCCGTTTATTTCATCGTAAAACCGACTTCGGCCTGAAGGACGGGGGTTCGACCGCCACCGCGTTGTTGCGGCGCAAAGGCAGGGTGGGATCGTAGACACCGCCGTCGTTGGCATGCGGCGCGCTCGGAGAGCGCGCCCTACCTGACCCATCCTGCCAGATATACAGTGGTCGCATGGATGCAGCCCGTTCAGGGGCTTTCTCTGTCATAACAGCCAGGGGATCAGCAGAGGCGCAAGCAACGCCGTCAGCAGTCCGTTCAGGCTCATTGCCAGCGCAGCGAAAGCGCCACTCTGCGGGTCGAGCTGCAAAGCGCGGGCCGTGCCGACGCCATGTGCCGCCAGCCCCACGGCAAAGCCCTGGGCCACCGGGTCACGCACCCGAATCAGGCGACACAAAAAGCGATAGCCCATCGCGCCGCCGATGCCGGCAATCATCACCATTCCGACCGCCAGCGAGGGAATGCCGCCGAGATGTTCGGCAATGCCCATGGCGATCGGCGTCGTTGCCGACTTGGTGGAGATGGAGAGCAGCGTGGGCAGGCTCGCGCCCATGAGCCTGGCCAGCAGCACCGCCGAAACAATGCCAAGCGTGGAGCCGATGCAAAGCGACAGCATGAGCGGCAGGAAGAGCGCGCGCACCTTGCGAAACTGGCTGTAGAGCGGAATCGCCAGCGCGACCGTGGCGGGACCCAGTAAAAAATGAATGAACTGCGCGCCATTGAAATAAACCGGATAACTCACGCCGGAAAGTTGCAGAAAAACGATGATGACGATGATGGACAGCAGCACCGGATTCAGAAGCGGCAGGTAATGCGCGCGCCGGTAGAGCCGGTCGCAAAGCCAATACGCCAGCAGGGTCAGCGTCAGGCCGAAAAGCGGCAGGGCAGTGATGGCGTCCCAAAGCCCGGTCAGGCGCTCAATCATGGTCGTTTCCCCCGCGTTTCGACGTCCAGCGGGAAAGCGCCTGCACCAGCCAGCCCGTCACGGCAATGGCAAAACCCGTGCTGACCAGGGTCGCCAGCAGAATCGGCAGGCCTTCCTTTTTCAGGACAGGTAAAATCAACATCACGCCCACCCCTGCGGGCACAAACAGAATGGTCATGTAATGCAGGAGATGGTTCGTCGTTTTGCTCAATTCCGGGTCGGGGCCGCCCTTGATGCATAAAAACACGAACAACAGCGCCATGCCCAGCACCGGCCCCGGCGCGGGCAGGTTCAGTCCGCGCGACAACGCCTCGCCCGCCAGTTGAAACAGCAGCAGTTGTGCAAAAGCGGTAACCATGGCATTCCCTTAAAAATCTGATCGTTGAATCAACGCCGCTCCACCCACCATAACATACCCGTCGCGGCGAGCAGAAAGAGCGCGGGGGGCGCAATGGCGCTGGCAAAGGGTGGCCAGTCGCGCAGTACGCCCAGACTGGAAAAGAGCGCGTTCAACATGTAAAACACCACGCCGACCATGATGCCGCCAAAAATTTGCAGACTGACGCCCCCCATGCGGCTATGCGCGTAACCAAAAGGCAGCGCCAGCGCCATCATGACCAGCGCGGCGGCCGGGTAGAAAAACTTTTTCCACAGCGCGATTTCGTAACGCCCGGTATTCTGGTTATTGCTTGACAGGTGGCGCAGGTAGGTCACCAGACTGAAGAGTGACATGCGTTCCGGCGCGACCATGAGCACAGAAATGATTTCCGGGGAGAGGGCGGAAGTCCAGCGCGTTTCCGCTTCCCGTTCGACCCACGCGCCCGGCGCGTCCCGGACGTTTTCCAGCGCGTCCGCGCCATGTTCGCCCAACACTGTGCGAATCACCCCGGTCAATCGCCATTCGCCGCTGTCGCCGAGAAATTCACCCGCTCCGGCGTCCAGCACGTAACGCAGGAGATTCCTTTCGTCGAACTGATAAATACGCACGCCTTCCAGACGCGCGTCCGGCGTGGCCGAGCGGATATTGACGAAGGTGTGCCCGTCCTTCACCCAGATCCCGGAAGTGAATTCCCGCGCCACCACGTTGTGGATGGCTTTGACCCGCAATTCCTGCGCCGTGCGCTCGGCGACCGGAACCAGCGTTTCACCCAGCAGTAGCGCCACCAGGGCGAACACGCCCGCCACCTTGAAGAGAATAAGCAGGAATGCGCCCGTACTCATGCCGGAAGCGCGCAATACCGTGATTTCCGAGTGCCGGGCGAAATTGGAAAGCGCGTAGAGCGCGCCGATCAGCACCGCAATGGGCATCAGTTCATAGATGCGTCCCGGCAGGCGCAGGCCGACATACCAGAAGGCGTGATTGATCCCGAACTGTCCCCGCCCCACGTCTTTCAGGCTCTCAATGGTGTCGAAGAAAGCATAGAGCGCCAGCAATGCCAGCAGCACCAGAAAAATGGAGAAATAAAGCTCCCGCGCCAGATATTTTTCGTGGATGCTCATTTCAGGTCTTCGCCTTCCTGCGTCTTGCGAACGCAAACACGGAAAGCCGCTGGAAAAAGAGCAACGCCAGCACCAGGAGCATGAGCAGGTGGGGCGCGACAAGCGCCGCCTCGAATGAAAGCCTCCCGCGCGCGACCCAGGCCTGGGTGATGGAGAGCAGGTTGTTGTAAAGCGAAAACACCACGATGGCGAAAATCATGTTCATCGAGCGTCCGGCGCGCGGATTGACGAAAGACAGCGGCACGGCCAGAAAAGCCAGCAGCAGGGCGGCGACGGGCAGGCCCACGCGCCAGAGCAATTCTCCGGCGGCGCGCGGATTGGCGCCCGCGTCGAGTTCCCAGATCGGCGTGGTTTTCGGCGTTTGCTCGGCTTCCTGGGCAACCGCTTCCTGAACGCGCACGCTGTAACGCTCAAAGTGCATGACGCGAAATTCCGGCGTGCCCGGTTCGACTTCGTAACGCCGCCCCTGTTGCAAGACCAGAAAACGGTCGCCGTTTTCCGCCGTCTCCTGCGTACCGGCATCCGCCATCACCACGCCCAGACGACCTTCCTGCACGCTGGTGACGAAGACGTTTTGCACCTCGCGGGCGTCTTCGGAAAGTTTCTCCACGAACACGATGCGACCGCCGGAACTCGCTTCGCGGAAAGCGCCTGGCGCGATTTGCGAGGCGTCGCTTTTCGCGTCCAGTTGATTGCGGTATTCGGCGCTGCGCGACAAGGCCCAGGGCGAAAGGAACATCGACAACGCCGCCACGACCAGCACGACCGGCAACGCGAAGGCGCTGACGGGACGCAGCCAGGCGGTGAGCGGCAGGCCGGAGGAAAACCACACCACCATTTCCGAATCCCGATAGGCGCGGGAGAGGGAGAGCAGAACCGCCATGAACAGGGTGAGCGAGAGCACCACCGGCAGGTAATTCAGGGCGGCGAAACCCAGAAGCGCGGCCACGGCTTCCGGCGCAAGCTTGCCGCCGGCGGCCTCGTTCAGCAGACGGACAAGCTGCGTTGAAATAAGAATGGCAAACAGTGCGACGAATACCCCGGCCGCCGCATGCACAAACTCACGTCGCGCGGCACGCTCAAAAATCATGGACTCGGCTTATATAAAAAACAGGAGAATTTTGACTTATGTGAAAGGAACTAGTGATAATCAGCATCACAACAAATCCAATACCCAACAACAGAAGGAGAAGCGATGGAATTTAGCATAAAAAGCGGCAGCCCGAACAAACAACGCAGCGCCTGTGTCGTTGTCGGCATCTTCGAGTCACGTAAACTCAGCCTCCCGGCGGAACTGATAGACAACGCTTCCGCCGGTTATATATCCAACATCCTCCGGTGCGGCGATATGGATGGACGCATCGGTTCTACCCTGACACTCTACAATGTACCCGGCACGCTCTGCGATCGCGTGCTGCTCGTCGGACTGGGCAAGGAAAAAGACTATCGCGAGGCGGAATTCTGCAAGGCCATCCGCGCCAGCATCCAGACCCTGAACGGCCTTGAAGTGAACGAGGCCGTTCTGTTCCTGACCGAAAGCAGCGTGAAACAACGCTTTGGCCCGGACAGTGTCTGGCGTATCCGTCAGGCGACCCTGATCGCCCAGGAAGTGGTTTACTGCTTCGATTGCCACAAAAGCGGCAATGACGAATCCCGGCGACGCACTCCAGGACGCAAGCTCGACAAGCTGACCTTCGCCGTGGAACGGCGCAACGAGCTTGCCGTTGCCGAAGCTGCGCTCGCGCAGGGCAAGGCCATCGCGGAAGGCGTCACCTTCGCCTGCGATCTGGGCAACCAGCCCGCCAATGTCTGCACGCCGGATTATCTGGCCGCCACCGCGCAGCGCATGGCCGCCGAACTCAAACTGGAGTGTGAGGTGCTCGGCAGAAAGGAGATGGAAAAACTGGGCATGCATGCCCTGCTCGCCGTCGCCAAAGGTTCCCGTCAGGAGCCGCATTTCATCGTGTTGCGTTATCAGGGGGGCAAGGCTTTCGATGCGCCTCTGGTGCTCATCGGTAAGGGCGTCACCTTCGACAGCGGCGGCATTTCCCTGAAACCCGCCGCCAAAATGGACGAAATGAAATACGACATGTGCGGCGCGGCCGCCGTGTTGGGCACTCTGCAGGCAACCGTGCGCATGGCCCTGCCCATCAACCTTGTCGTCCTCATCCCCGCCAGCGAGAACCTGCCTGGCGGCGCCGCCACGCGACCCGGCGACATCGTGACTTCGCTGTCCGGGCAGAGCATCGAAATTCTCAACACCGACGCCGAAGGCCGTCTTCTGCTGTGCGATGCGCTCACCTACGCCGAACGCCTGAAGCCGGATGCGGTCATCGACATCGCCACCCTGACCGGCGCCTGCGTGGTCGCTCTGGGGCATCTCGCCAGCGGACTGTTTGCCAACAACAACGCGCTGGCGAAGGAATTGCTGCAAGCGGGCGAAATCGCGCAGGATCGCATCTGGCGTCTGCCGCTCTGGGACGAATACGGCGAGGGGCTGAAAAGCAACTTCGCTGACATGGCGAATGTGGGCGAACGCGAAGGCGGCGCGATTACCGCCGCCAGTTTCCTCTCGCGGTTTGCCGGAAATTACCCCTGGGCGCATCTGGACATTGCCGGTACCGCCTGGAAATCCGGCAAGCACAAAAGCGCCACGGGCCGTCCGGTCGCCTTGCTCTGCCATCACATTCTGCACCGCGTCAAGCAGTTGAAAATATCGTAGACATGCCCCGGATTTTCTTCTACCACAACGTTCAGGATCGTCTACGCGCGGCTTGTGCGTTGATTGCCAGGACCTACGCTCAGGGCAAGGACTTCACGGTTTTTGTCCCTGACCCTGAGCAGGCGCAGTTTCTTGACCGTCTGTTATGGACGCAGCCGCCGCTGGGTTTTCTGCCGCATTGCCGGGCGGATTCCGAACTCGCGGCGGTGACGCCGATCATCATCACCGGACGCATGGACGCGCCGCTCCTGCAAAGCGAGCGACTGCTCAATCTGGGCAGCGTCGCGCCCGACCATCTTGAGCGTTTTCAAAATCTGATCGAAATCGTCGATCAGACCGAAGAAGATCGTGCCGGGGCGCGTTTGCGTACCCGTCAATACAAGGAAATGGGTTATCCTATTCAGTTCATTGACATGAGCAAACGCTGATACCCATGGACCATCGTTCCAACGACCACGCCCTCGACCGCCTGCTGGATTCACTCAACCGTTTCAACCGGCAGCAGGATGAGCGGGAAGCGCAGGCACAGGAAAATACGCCGGAACGCGCAGAGACGCCCGTTTTCCCCGATGACGACGCGGACAGCCGGAATGCAGCCCTGGCGCAGCCCGAACCTGCCTTTACCTTCCCGCCTGAACCACCGTACGCAGCGGATGAAGATTTCGACGACCTGCCCGTACTCACCGACATTGTGCTCTCCCCTGACCAAACCGAAGCGGCGGATGATCTGGATGTCGCCAATGCCCCGTTTACGCTGCCCGCCGATTTCGACGACGCGGCGCTGGTTCAGGATATGGCGCACCTGCGCGAAGAGGTGCTCAACTCCCTGCGTATACGGCTGGACGCCGAAATGCCCACCCTGATCGAAGCCACCCTGCAAGGCGTGTTGCCCGATATCGTCAAGGAAATCCGGCAGGGTCTGGAAGACAACGTTCACGCCGCCCTGCGCGACCTCCTTAAATCCCGCTGAATCCACGCTGCCCCTGCTGACATGGACTTTTTTGGTGAACAAACCCGCGCCCGGAGCAAAAGTCGCTGGCTGACGCTATGGTTTGCGCTCGCCGTGCTCTCCATCATTCTGGTGGTCTATTTCATCATCGTCATCGTGCTCTCCCCATTCCCGGCAAACGCGCCTTTTCACTGGCGTTACCTGTGGAACGGAACCTGCTTTCTCTGGACATTTCTTCTGGTCGGCGGCAGTATCGGACTGGCCTCGCTCCATAAAATCCATCAGCTTTCCAGAAAAGGAGGCGCTTTCATCGCCACCGAACTGGGCGGACGCTACGTACCGCGCGCAACGCAGGACGCGGACGAGCGCCGCCTGCTTAATGTCGTAGACGAAATGTCCATCGCGGCGGGCATTCCCGCGCCAACCGTCTTCCTGCTTGATGAGGAAAACGACCTCAACGCCTTTGCCGCCGGCACGACGCCCGCCGACAGCGTGGTCGCCGTCACCCGTGGTCTGCTCAAGCAGCTTGACCGCGACCAGTTGCAGGGCGTCATCGGACATGAAATCAGCCACATCATCAATGGCGACGCCCGCCTCAACCTGCGTCTCATCGGCGTTCTGAACGGCATCCTGTTCCTCACCCTCATCGGACGCATCCTGTGCAGGGCGCGCGGGAAAAATTCGGGCGGCGTCGTTTTCGCCGGCATGCTGCTGTTTATCATCGGGTACATCGGCGTTTTCTTCGGTCGCCTCATCAAGGCCGCCGTGTCCCGCGAACGCGAATACCTTGCCGACGCTTCCGCCGTGCAATTCACCCGCAACCCGAACGGCATTTCCGGCGCGCTGCGGAAGATCGCCGGGATCGGTTCGCGCATCCAGAATCCGAACGCCGAAGAAGCCTGTCACCTCTTTTTCAGTAACAGCGGCGGATTTTCATTTTTCGGCGGACTGCTCGCCACCCATCCCCCGCTCGCACAACGCATCGCCCGTATCGAAAACATCGACCCGGCATTACTCGCGGCAAAGGGCAACGCTCCGGCAGGCCGCGCGGGTAGCAAAGTGGAAGACGAATTCGCCGTCAGCTTCCTGAACGCCGTCGGCGGCACGCAAATCGCCTACGCCCAGAACTTCCTCGCCGCCCTGCCGCCCGCGCTCGTCGCAGACCTCAATCACCCTGACGCGGCAGTGGCCGTGGTTTTCGCCCTGCTGCTCTCGCCGCGTCCCGAAATCCAGCAGGCGCAACTCGACGCCATCACAACAACACACACACAAAAAACCGCAGAGGACGCGCTCGCGCACAGGCAATGGCTGGCCGGAGAAGACCCGCGCAAGCGCCTCTCCTTGCTGGACATGGCCCTGCCTGCCCTGCGCGAACTGGACGCCAGCGCGCGCATACGCTGCATGGAATGCGTCGATAGTCTGGTGCGCGCCGATGGCTGCCTGTCGGCCTCCGAATTCGCGTTTCGCCATATCCTGAAAAACACCCTGACGCCGACGCCCGTGCGCGCATCCCTGCGTCTGGAAAAACTGGACGCGGACATCGCCGGTCTGCTGGCGTTTATCGCCTACGCGGGCAACCCGGATGAAACCGCCGCCGCCGCCGCGTATCAGCATGCGCTCGCGCGTTCGCCCATTAACAATCTCCAACCTTTCCCGGCCCGGAAAGACCTGCGCCCCGAACAGATCGAAACGGCGCTTTCGCGTCTTGCCCCGGCCAATCCGCGTTTTCGCGAAAAACTCCTGCACGCCTGCGTCGCTGCTGTCGAGCATGACGGTAAAATCACGGTCGCCGAATCCGAACTCCTGCGCGCCTTCGCGCAAAGCCTGGATTGTCCCGTCCCGCCGTCATCCCTGTCACCCGTCCCCTGATGTGCTACCCTGCACATTCATTCGCAACCTGATCCTTTTTCATCCGAGCCTGCTGTAATGAACGCCGAAGCCGCCCAACTTCCCGAAGCGCCCGCTGAACCTCCCGTCGCGCCCGACCCCGCCATCGTTGAAAACCCTGTTGAAACGCCCGCGACCGCGACCGAATCCGCGCCCACGCAAAACCCGCGCGCCCTGCTGAAAGAATTGCAGGCGCAATTTCCGGCGTTTCGTGATTGCCTGCCGCTCTCCATCGGCATCGACAAGGCGATCAAGGCAGCGTTGCCGGAGGTGAGCAAAAAATCCCTGCGTATCGCCCTTTCCCTGCACACGCACGGCAACCGTTACCTGCGCGGCATGGCGAAGGCGACGCAGCGTTTTGACCTGAATGGTTTACCCGTCGGCGAAGTGACGGAAGAACATCGCCAACACGCCGCCGAAACCCTGCGCGAACGCATGAAAAAACAGGCCGATGAACGCCGCGCGGCACAGAAAGCGGAGCGCGAGCAACAAAAAGCGGAACACGGACAACAAAAGCAACAAAAAGCGAAGCAGCAGCAGAAACAACAGCAGAAGGTAGAACAGGAAGCCGGGGAGGAGCGCGTCTACGCCGAAAAACTCGCCCTGCTGGCGCAAAAGTTCGCCCGCCATTAACTTTTTTCTCCCTGCGCGCCCATGCCGGAAAATCAGCCCGATTGCCGGGAATGCCAGCATTACTACATCACCCATGACGCGCGTTTTCCCTATGGCTGTCGGGCGATGAATTTCAAGAGTCGCCGCCTGCCCGTGCAGGAGGTGCTGGCGGCCAGCGGCGCGCGCTGTTTTCTGTTTCAGACAAAGCCTGCCGCGCCGCGCGCGTCGGTCTGAGCGCCATGCGCCGCGCCCTTTTTTTGCTCTTGCTCCTGTGTTCCGCATCCGCCGGCGGCGCGCCGCCGGAAATCGTCGCGCCGCCGCCGCTGGACGCCCTGCTGCAACGTTATCTGCCACTGGAAATGCCGGATGCAAACGATCCCGACGCGCGCGCGGCCTTTGCCGAGCGCATCGACCGGGAAGGCCGTGCGCTGTTGGCGACCGAGGGGTATTTCAACGTCCGTCTGCAATTGACCGAAAATTTCGTCATTCAGGTGGAACCCGGCGCGCGCGCGCTGGTGGAGCAGGTGGACATCAGCATCGACGGCCCGGTGCCGGAAGCGCGCAAAGCCGCCCTGCGGGAAGCATGGACGCTCAAGGCCGGCGCGCCCTTCCGTCAGGCGGACTGGACAGCGGCCAAGGAAGGCTTGCTGATGGCGCTCATGGAGCGCGATTTTCCCGGCGCGCGACTGCTGGACAGCCAGGCGGAAGTAGACGCCGACCAGAACCGCGTGCGTATCAGACTCCATTACGCGAGTGGTGCGGCCTACCGTTTCGGCGCGCTGGAAATCGAAGGGCTTGCGCGCTACTCGCCTGAACTGATCGCGCGTTACAACACCCAGGTCAAGGCAGGCGATCCCTATGACGAGAATCGTCTGGCCGCGTTGCAGAACACGCTGGAAAACACCCCTTATTTCGCCTCGGTTTCCGTTCGCCTGAATACCGATGCCGGAGAAAACCGGGAGGCTGGCGATATCATCATCGCCCCGGTACAGGTGCAACTCCGCGAGCAGGCGCCGCATCGCCTGAATCTGGGCGCGGGCGTGAGCAGCAACACCGGCGCGCGGGTGGAAGTCAATTTTCGCACCGCCGACCTGTTTTCCCGCGCCTGGCAGTTGAACAGCGGCGTGCGGCTGGAAGAATTAAAGCAATCCGCCTACGCCGACATTTTTTTCCCCCCCACCCCGGAGGATTACCACTACGCGCTGGGGGTGCAGGTGGAGCGTTCCGACATCCGTAATCTGGAACTGCGCACCGAATCGCTGGGACTGAGCCGCAGTCACCGTCAGGGCAGCGTGGAAAATGTGCTCACCCTGAGCTACATCACGGAAAGGGAAATTTCGGATGCGCTGCCGCAAAGCCGCAACCGGGCGTTAACGCTCAACAGCATGTGGACATGGACGCCCAAAGTCGCATCGGACGCCTTCTGGTTCAACCACGTCAGCCAGATTCAGGTGGGCGGCGCGATTCGCCCCATCTCCGACCAGAATTTCGTGCGTCTCTACGGCGCCACCCTGCACAATTTTCGTCTGAACGCGCGCAACACCCTGAGCCTGCGCGCGGAGGGCGGCATCGTGCTGGTCGACAGCCGCGAGGGGATTCCACAGAATTTCCTCTTTCGCGCGGGCGGCACGCAATCCGTGCGCGGCTACGCTTACCAAAGCCTGGGCGTCAGGGAAGGCAGCACGACCCTCGGTGGTCGCTACCTGCTGACGGCCAGCGGCGAACTCACCCATTGGCTCGCGGACAGTCCCTGGGGTGTCGCCGCCTTCGTCGATGTCGGCAACGCGGGCGATGACAAAAAAACCTTTCAATTACAACGCGGCTACGGAGTGGGCGCGCGCTGGCGCAGCGAGGCGGGCGCGATTGGCGTCGATGTCGCTTACGGTAAAAACTGGCATCTGCATTTTTCCCTCTCTCTGCCGTTCTGATGATGCGCCTGCCCAAATTCCCCAAATTCCTCAAACGCCGCTGTCTGTTCGTCGCGCTTTTCGGCCTGCTGGCGGCGTTTGCCGCAACCGGCGTCTGGCTGCTGACGACGACCAGCGGCCTGAAATTCGGCCTGCAACTGGCAACATACGCCAGCGGCGGTCGCCTGCACGCCACGGGCGCAAGCGGACGGCTGCTCGGCGCGTTCCGTCTGGAAACGCTGGCATGGCGGGCGGACGACCAGATTACGCTGACGGGGCTGGAGGCCGACTGGTCGCCCGCCGAATTGCGGCATGGAAAACTCGCCATCACCCGCGTCGGCATCGCCCGTCTGGACATCCTCCAACTCGCCCCTTCCGCGCCAGAACCGCCCCCGGAACGTCTGACCCTGCCCTTCGCGCTGACGCTGGAACAACTGGACATCGCCCGCCTTGATTTCGGGCAAACCCCGCTCGCCCGCAACCTCGCCGCGCGCATCGCCAGCGATGGGCGCACGCACGCGCTCGCGGCGCGCTGGACGCGCGACGAGCTCAGCTTCAAGCTCGAAGGCAATCTGTCCGGCGAAGGCGATATGCCCCTGTCGGCAACGCTGGACATCGACGCTGCCGCCACACTGGCAGGCAAGCGGCATGCGCTGACGCTGCATCTGGCCGCCGACGGCCCCCTGCGCGCCCTGCCCGTGGAAGGGCGTTTGCTGAACGATGCCCTGAACCAGAATGGCGGCAGCGGACGTTTTTCCGCCACACTGACGCCTTTCGCCGCGCAGCCGCTGACCGCGTTGCATGTCCGGCTTCAGAATGTCGACCCGTCGCGCTGGCTGCCCGGCCTGCCGCAAGCCGGGCTGGACCTTCTGGCGGACGCCGCGCTGGAAGACGGCGCGCTCTCCGGTCATTTCGACGTGAAGAACAAACGCCCTGGCGCGCTCGACGCCCACGCCCTGCCGCTGGAGGCATTGAGCGGAAACTTCGTCTGGAACCAGGAAACGGACACGCTGCGACTCAGCGAACTCGACGCCCGCTTTCCCGGTCAGGGGCGCTATCGCGGCAGTCTGGAATTCAAAAGTCCAACCCTGAACATCGAGGGCGAATTCACGCACATCGACCCGCGCCGTTTCCTGCCAAAGCAACTGCCCGCAGGCGACCTCGCCGCCACTGTTCGCCTGCAACTGAATCTGGACGCCGCGCAGGGACAACCCGCAGGCCAGCTCGATTTCACCCTGCGCCCCGGTTCGCTGTCCGGGCAAAGCCTGAAGGGACAAGGCCATTTGCGCTATGCGGCGGCGCGCTTCCAGAAGGTCGATCTCGACCTGTATCTGGGGATAAACCACGCGAAACTTCAGGGCGCGCTGGGTGCGCCGAAAGATGCGCTGGAAGTCAGCATCACCGCGCCGCGTCTGGATATTCCGCCCCTCATCGGCGATCTGGACGCCCATCTGACCCTCTCCACGCCTTCCGGCAAGCTTGACGCCCCGTTCATCAAGGGCGAAGCGACCAGCGCCCGACTCGCCCTGCCGGGCGGCGTCAGCCTGCAAGGGTTGCGCTTTCAATCGGATTTCAGCGCTCAGGCGCTGACCCGCGCCGCCAGTGACGAAAAAATTTCCCTCAAGCTGTCGCTCGCCCGACTGAGCAGCGCCGTCGGCACGCTGCGGGCGGGAGAACTCGAACTCACCGGCAGCCTGCGGGCGCACCGCCTGAGTCTGGCCGCCGACCTTGCCGCGCCCTCCGCCGGTTCCGGCCACCTGCGCCTTGCGCTGGCGGGAAGTCTTGCCGGTGGCGGCAACGCGCCACCGCAATGGCGCGGCCAACTGGAACAATTGCAAATCGAATCCCCGCAATCCGGCACCGCCGCACCCGCGCTCATCCGGCTCGTCGCCGCCGCGCCCGCCGCCTTCTCTGTCGACGCGCGGCGTTTCACCCTGGAGCACGCGAATCTGCAAGGCAATGTCGGCGGCGCGCTCTGGCAGGCCAGCGTTGATGCCCTCGCCTATCCCTTCGTTGCCGACCAGCCGCTCACGGGCGACATTCGCCTGCAAAGCGACAATCTCGCCTGGGTCGCCGCCCTGCTCGGCCCGGATTACCGCACAAGCGGTCGCCTGAACGCCGAACTCAACCTCGCGGGCACGGGCGTCGCGCCGCGCTGGAGCGGGTTCATCCACGCCGACGCGCTCTCTTTCTCTGCCCTCTATCCGGGCCTGCGCCTCGAATCCGGGCAACTGCGCCTCTCTTTCGATGAAAACATCCTGCGGCTGGAAAATTTCCAGTTCACGAATCCGCACGCCCCGCTGCCGCAAAAACTCGACCGCGCGCAACGGGAAAGCCTGCTCGCGCTCGCAGACGCGCCCGGTCATGTTCGCGGACAGGGCTACCTGCGATGGGGCATGGGCGGCGCGACAGATAACGCGGCAAGCGGACAACTGGAATTCCAACTGGATAAACTGGGCGTGATGCAAAAACCGGAACAATGGCTTGTCCTCTCCGGCACAGGCCATTTGCAACTGTCGCAACTGGCAGAAGACAAGCGCCTGAATCTGGAGGCCAAACTGAACGTAGACGGCGGTTACTGGCGTCTGGCCGACATGGGCGCGCCCCGGCTTTCCGACGATGTAATCGTCACGCGCGCCGCCCGGAACAGCGAGGCGCGCGCCGACGGCGAAACGCCTCTACGCACCAACCTTGCCGTCGATATCGACCTGGGTTCCAGACTGTATTTCGTCGGCGCGGGCGTCTACAGCCGTCTGCGCGGCGCGCTGCGCATTCAGGGAAAGAGCGGCGAACCGCCGCACGCCACGGGCAGCATCCGCGTCGCCGATGGCCGTTTCGACGCTTACGGTCAACGTCTGGACATCGAACAGGGCATTCTCACTTTTAACGGCCTCGTGCAGAATCCCGTCCTCAACATCCGCGCCCTGCGTAAAAATCAGGCGGTCGAAGCCGGGGTCAGCATCACCGGCACGGCGCAAAAACCCGTTATCCGCCTCATTTCAGAACCCGCCGTGCCGGACGCGGAAAAACTCTCCTGGCTCGTTCTGGGCGAAGCGCCGGACGAGCAAAGCAGCGCCGACTACGCCACCCTGCTGACCGCCGCGCACGCCATTCTGGGCGGACAGGACAGCGGCCCCGGCAGCGCCCTGTCCGACCTGCAACGCGCGCTCGGCGTCAATATCAGCATGGGCAAATCCGGCGGACGCCAGACCCCTGCCAGCCAGGTCGCGCAAAGCGGCGGCTTCGGCAACCACAGCGATGACACCGCGCACAGCCAGGTCGTCCGCGTCGGCACGCGATTGGCCGACGGACTCACGCTTTCCTACGAACAATCCATCGCGGGCACTGAAAGCGTATTAAAACTCACCTACGCCCTGACCCGCCGCCTCTCCCTCGTCGGTCAGACCGGCAGCGACAACGCGCTGGATCTGTTTTACAGTTTTCGCTTCGGAGGGGGCAGGCGTCAGGGATCAGGGATCAGGGATCAGGGATCAGGGATCAGGGATCAGGGCTCAGGGATCAGGGATCAGCAAACCGAAGAGCAATCACGCCGTCGGGCGGGTTCAGGCAGGGGGGGCAGGCAGGGCGCGTCAGGTAGGGCGCGCTCTCCGAGCGCGCCGCAGGTCAACAACGGCGGTTTCGGAGAAACCGCCCTACCTTGCGCCGCATGTTAACGACGGCGATATCGTAGATCCCGCCCTACCCGATAACAGACCGGCACGGGGTAAAATCCCGGCTTTACCTTCCTGCCCTCAAAATCATGTTGCCCGATTTTCCCCATCCCCTGCGCGCAGAAATCGTCGCCAATGTCCAGATCGCGCTTGCCGAAGACCTGGGGACAGGCCTGGGTATGGATGACCTGACCGCGCAACTGGCGCCCGCCGAACAAACCGGGCAAGCCAGACTCCTCAGCCGGGAAGCGGCGATACTCTGCGGCCAGATGTGGTTTGACGAATGTTTTGCCCAACTGGACGCCCGTTACGGCACGCATACAAAAATCGACTGGCAGGTGGAAGAAGGCGGCAGGGTCGCGCCCGATCAACTCCTCTGCGAACTTTCCGGCAACGCCCGCACCCTGCTCACCGGCGAGCGCACGGCGATGAATTTCCTGCAACTGCTCTCCGGCGTCGCCACCAAGACCCGCCGCTACGCCGATCTCATCGCCGGTACGTCCGCGCAGGTGGTCGATACCCGCAAGACCCTGCCTGGCCTGCGTCTGGCGCAAAAATACGCGGTATACGCGGGCGGCGGCGGCAATCACCGGCTGGCCTTGTGGGACGCCATCCTGATCAAGGAAAATCACATTCTGGCGGCGGGGAGTATCGCCGCCGCCCTTGCCGCCGCAAAGGACATCGCCCGCGCCATCGGCGAACGCTGCCGTTTCGTGCAGGTGGAAGTGGAAAATCTGGAAGAAACAGAGGCGGCGCTGGACGCGGGCGCGAGCATGCTGCTGCTCGACAATTTCAGTCTGGACATGCTTCGTCAGGCTGTCGCCCTGAACCGGGGACGCGCCATACTCGAAGCCTCCGGCGGCATCAGCGAAGCCACCCTGCGCCCCATCGCCGAAACCGGCGTCGACCGCATTTCCGTCGGCGCGTTGAGCAAAGATGTGCGGGCGCTCGACCTTTCCATGCGCTTTGTCACCCTGTAATCCTGTCCCGCGAACCCATGTCCGAAACGCCCGCCACCCGCTTCCCGCGCCAACAAACAGGCTCAGGGTTGACCGTCATCGCTCCTGCCTCCGCTGTTGGTCACACCGTCGGCGTGGTTGCGATACTCTCCCGTAGAATAGGTCGGCTGCGCATCGAAATAGCATCAGACGCTACAAAACCATCAGCACATGATGATACTTTTGAGCATTTCAGTCATGTCGCGCAGGGGAAATAGCCGTGCCGTACTTATTGCCCTGTCATTCAGATCACCCTGTCAAAGCGAGACTTTCCCCATGAGCCAATCTGCCGTTCCCCGTTCCACCTGGAGCAACCGCTGGGCTTTTATTCTGGTCACCATCGGTTCTTCCGTGGGGCTGGGCAATATCTGGAAATTTCCTTACATGGCGGGTTCGCAGGGCGGCAGCGCCTTTGTGCTGGTCTACCTGATTTGCGTGTTGTTGATCGGTCTGCCGCTGTTGATGGCGGAAATCCTGATTGGTCGGCGCGGCAAAGGCAATCCGGTTTCCTCCCTGCTGAAGGTGGCGGAAGAAACCGGCAATTCCTCCTGGTGGGGCGTGCTCGGTTGGGTCGGCATGTTGGGCGCCTTGCTGATTTTGTCCTTTTACAGCGTGGTGTCGGGCTGGATTGTGGATTATCTGTTCAAGGCGCTTACCGGATTTCGGGTCGAAACGGCAGAGGCCGCGCGGCAAAGTTTCGATACGCTTCTGGGCAATCCTTACCAGATGGCGTTATGGCACACCGTTTTTCTGGTGCTGACCGTGGGCGTTGTGGCGCGGGGCGTCGTATCGGGCATTGAATTTGCGAACAAGACGTTGCTGCCTTGCCTGTTCCTGATTCTGGCGCTGTTGACCCTGTGGGGCTGTGTTGCGGGAGACATGCCTGCCGCCTGGCATTTCATGTTCGATTTCAAGCTCGCGGACTTGACGCCTGTCGTGGCGCTCGCCGCCGTGGGACATGCTTTTTTCTCCCTGAGTCTGGGCATGGGGGCAATCATGGCTTATGGCTCCTATCTGGACAGGAAAACCAGCATCGCCCACACCAGCCTTTGGGTCGTTGCGGCGGGGATGCTGGTCGGGATTCTGGCGGGGCTGGCCATTTTTTCGCTGACCTTTCGCTACGGACTGCAACCCGACGAAGGGCCGGGACTGATTCTGCAAACCCTGCCGCTGGCGTTTTCCCACATGCCCGGCGGCGGGCTGCTCGCCATTTTCTTTTTTCTGCTGGTGTTGTTCGCCGCGTGGACTTCCGCCATTTCCCTGACAGAGCCGTTCGTCGCCTGGCTCACCGAACGTCTGAGCATCCATCGTCCCATCGCCGCATGGGGAACGGGGCTGGCGGTATGGTTGTTGGGGCTGGCGAGCTGCCTGTCATTCAATTGGTGGAATGACTACCGTCTTTTCGGCCTCAACCTGTTCGATACGCTGGATTTTCTCACCAGCCGCATCATGATGCCGCTCTCCGGTCTGGCGATTGCCATTTTCGTCGGCTGGGCAATGGGACGCACGGCAGTGGCAGACGAAATCCGCCTGAATCGCCACGCCTTCACCCTGTGGCTCAACGTCCTGCGCTTCCTCGTGCCGGTGGGCATTACGCTGGTGTTTGTGTTCAGAATTTTTGGGTGGATGGAGTAGAGAAGGGATGTTGATCCCTGATCCCTGCCCCCACCGATTTGGTAGAGCGGGTTTAGGTAGGGCGCGCGCTCCGAGCGCGCCGCATGTCAACGAGGGCGCTTTCTTCGATGTCGCCCTGCCTTTACCAGACACCGACCGCACTGCATGGCGTTTGACGGGAGTCACAGTATCCACGGAGACTGCGCGGCTTCCCGTCTTTGATCCCTGATCCCTGACCACCTGACATCTGATCCCTGAAATGCTACCTTTACGACTTTTCACCACGAGCCTGCCATGACTGCCATGATCTCCCTGCGTACCTACCTGACCCCGGACGAAATGCCGACACACTGGTACAACGTAGTGGCCGATCTGGAACATCCGCCCGCGCCACCTCTGGGCAGCGACGGGCAGCCCGTGTCGGCGGAACAGATGAGCGCCATTTTTCCGCCGCCCATTCTGGAACAGGAGATGAGCGACCAGCGCTGGATTCCCATCCCCGACGAAGTGCGGCAGATTTACGCGCTCTGGCGGCCTGCGCCTCTGGTGCGCGCCCTGCGTCTGGAAACCCTGCTGGGTACGCGCGCGAAAATTTTTTACAAGTATGAGGGCGTTTCGCCCGCCGGTTCGCACAAACCCAATTCCGCCGTGCCGCAGGCGTTCTACAACAAGCTGGCGGGAACAAAAAAACTCACCACCGAAACCGGAGCGGGGCAATGGGGGTCTTCCATCGCTTTCGCCGGACAAATGTTTGGCCTGCCGGTGCGGGTATTCATGGTCAAGGTGAGCTACGCGCAAAAACCTTTTCGCCGCTCCATGATGCAAACCTGGGGGGCGGAAGTCTTTTCCAGTCCCACCGACCTGACCCGTTCGGGGCGCACGGCGCTGGCCGCCGATCCCGACTGTCAGGGGTCGCTCGGTCTGGCGATTTCCGAAGCGGTGGAAGAGGCCGTGGCTGACAGGGATACCTGTTACACCCTGGGTTCGGTGCTGAACCATGTGCTCCTGCACCAGACCATCATCGGTCTGGAAGCCAAAAAGCAGTTCGACAAACTGGGATGCTATCCCGATGTGGTCATCGGCCCCTGCGGGGGCGGTTCTTCCTTCGGCGGCATCGCCTTTCCCTTCCTCGCCGACAAAGCGGCAGGCGACAAGCGGGCGGCGGCCCTGCGCGCCGTGGCGGTGGAGCCAAGCTCCTGCCCCACGCTGACGAAAGGCAGTTATGCTTATGACTTTGGCGATGTTTCCGGTTACACCCCGTTGATGAAAATGTTTACCCTTGGGCACGATTTCATGCCGCCCGGCATTCACGCGGGGGGGCTGCGTTATCACGGCGCCAGCCAACTGGTTTCGCAACTGGTGCATGAAGGATTGGTGGAAGCCATCGCCGTTCAGCAATTGGCGACCTTTGAGGCCGGCGTGCAATTCGCCCGCGCCGAAGGGATCATCCCCGCGCCGGAATCCTGCCATGCCATTCGCGTCGCCATCGACGAGGCCAGCGCCGCAGACAGGGCGGGGGAGGAACGGGTAATTCTCTTCAACCTGACCGGACACGGGCATTTCGATATGGCGTCCTACGACCGTTTCTTCGCCGGGCAACTGGAAAATTTCGCCTATCCCGCCGAAGCCATCGCCGATTCCCTGCGCCATTTGCCCGGGGTGGGTTGAACAACCATGCGCGCACTGGTTTTTATCCTGATCTTCGCCAATCTGCTGTTTTTCGCTTACACACACGGCTATTTCGGCGAGGAAGTTTCGCCGGACGCGGCGCATTTCGCGCAACAGGTCAAGCCGGAACGCCTGCAATTGATGTGGCGTCCCGGTGAGGCGCCGACGGGTGCGCCCGCGTCGACGGAAATGAGCACGCCAGCGGATACGCCTGACCCTCCGGACGAGCCGCCGGTGGCCGTTACGCAAGCGGCGACCCCGGCTGCTGTGGATGAGCCGCCGGCGACCTGTCTTCTATTGAGCGGCCTGCAAACGGCCGATGCAGACCGGCTGACGGATCTGGCGACGACGGCCCGGCTCGTCGTTGTACAGCGCAGTGAAAGCTGGTGGGTATTCATTCCACCGCAGGCAGACCGGGCGGCGGCTGACAAGAAAGCGAGCGAACTGGTGGCGCTGGGCGTGAAGGACTTTTTCATCGTGAACGAAGGCCCGCAGCAATTCGCCATTTCTCTGGGGATTTTTTCCCGCGAGGAAACCGCCAATCGCCGTCTGGAAGAATTGCGCGCCCAAAAAGTGCGTAGTGCCCGCGTCGGGCCGCGTCGTCAGGAAAATGCGCGACAAACGCTGGAAATCCGGGGGGACGCGCTGACCACCCTGAGTTTCCGCCAGACCTTGCCCGCTGGCGTCACGGCCAGAAATTGCCCCTGAGCATGCCATTCAAGGTCGGACTGACCGGGGGGATCGGCAGCGGCAAGAGCACCGTGGCCCGGGCGTTCGTCGAATTGGGGGCGGGTCTCGTGGATACGGACGACATCGCGCACCGCCTGACCGCGCACGATGGCGAAGCATTGCCTTTGCTGGCGGCGGCCTTCGGTACGGACATTCTGGCCGCCGACGGCAGTCTGAACCGGGCGCGCATGCGGCAAAAGGTCTTTGCCGACGCGCTTGCCCGCCGCCGTCTGGAAGACATCCTGCATCCCCTGATTCGCGCCCATGCCCTCGCCGGGATCGGGGCCGTCCGCGCGCCCTGGCTGTTGATCGACATCCCGCTGCTGGTTGCCGTCGGACGCGAATCCTATGCGCTCGACCGGGTGCTGGTCGTGGATTGCCCGGAAGCCCTGCAAATCGAACGGGTCATGGCGCGCAGCGGCTTTTCCGCGCCGGAAGTCGCCGCGATGATGGCCGCCCAGTCCAGTCGGGCGGAACGCCTGGCCATCGCCGACGATGTGATCGACAACAGCGGCAGCCGCACCGAATTACTGCCCCAGATCGCCGCGCTGCACCAGCGCTATCTGCACATGGCGCAACGACAGAAATATAATCTCAGCTAAATATTTTGTGGAAATGTAAAGTAACACCTTGAGATTTGTTGCTAACTGATTCAAAATCATAGGAGTTTTTCTAATGGCCCCGGCGTGATTACTTACGAATATCCTTTCAATGAACGTATACGCACCCTGTTGCGCCTGGAAGCCCTGTTCGACAATGTCGCGCATTTCTCCAGTCTCGACGGGGTGGCGGAAAACCATGTCGCGCTCGTCAATCTGTTTGAGGTTCTGGATGTGGTGGGGCGTTCCGATCTGAAGATGGATCTGATTCAGGAACTCGAACGCCAGCGGCAGGCGTTGCTCAGCTTTCGCAACAATCCTGATATTTCCGAAAATGCCCTTTCCTGCGCGCTTTACGAGATCGAGCAGGCGTCGGCGGCGCTATTCACCATGAGCGGAAAATTCGGTCAGCACCTGCGCGACAACGACTGGCTGATGAGCATCAAGAGCCGGATTTACATCCCCGGCGGTACATGCAAATTCGATCTGCCCTCTTACCATTACTGGTTGAGCCAACCCGTGGCGACACGGCGCGCAGCCCTCGACCACTGGACGAAACGCATCCTGCCCGTGCGTGACGCGCTGGGGATCATCCTGCGCCTCTTGCGTTCCAGCGGGCGTGAAGAACATCTGTCCGCCCGCAACGGGCAATACCAGCGCATGTTGGGCAACAGTGGCGGCAACGCCTCACAGATGGTGCGCATCGTTCTGGCGCGCAGCGAGCAGGCCATCCCGGAAGTAAGCGCCAACCGTTACGCGATCAATGTCCGTTTCATGCTTCCGCCGGAGCCGGATTGCAAACCCAGGGGGTGCGAGCGGGATGTGGAATTCGATCTGGCGTTCTGCAATCTATGAAATCCGCCGGATCCCCTCAGCAAGTCCTTTGCCCTCAATGCGGCAAACCCTCACGCTGGAATTCCGGCAATCCCTGGCGTCCCTTCTGTTCCGAACGCTGCAAACTCGTAGACCTGGGCGCGTGGGCAAACGAAACGTACCGGGTGCCGGACGAAGGGGGAGCGGTCAGCGACGGCCTGGCCCCGGACGACTTTACGCCTGCCTGATTACTGCCGCGCCAGATGCGGCGCGAGAAAGGGGGCCGGATCAAGTGGCAGACCGTTCTGACGCACCTCGAAATGCAGATGCGGGCCGGTCGAACGGCCGGTGCTGCCCAGAGCGCCGACCTGCTGGCCGCGTCGCACGGTATCGCCGACGGCGACGTTGAGCGCGGACATGTGCGCGTAACGGGTAATCAACTCGCCGCCGTGATTGACTTCCACCATGTTGCCGAATTCAGGATGAAACGCCGCGTTGACCACCACCCCGCCCGCCGCCGCCAGAATGGGCGCGCCATAGGGCGCGACGAAATCCAGACCTTCATGGACAGCCAGACCACGCCCGAACGGGTCGTTACGCCGGCCGAAAGGCGAACCCAGACGCACGCCGCCCGCGATCGGCAGCGTGGTGGGCAGGAACGCGCGCCGCACCATGCTCTCGCGCAAGGTGGCGTCCAGAGAAGCAAAGTACAGGGATTGCGTTTCCACCTGGCTCACCAGCGAAGCAATTTCCTTGTCCAGCATTGTTTCATCCATCAGGGCAGGCACGAAGGGGCCGCCCTGGGGTATGCTTGCCGCAGGGGGTTGTGGAGCGGGCAATCCCACCCGGCTCGACAGACGTTGCCCCAGGCCGTCCAGCCGCATGATTTGCGCCTGCAACTCACCCAGACGGGAAGCCAGCGCCTGCAACTTGTTTCTGGCGCGTTGTTCGCTTTCCTGCATTTCCTGCGTCCGCATGGCTTCGACCTGCGCCTGCACGATGGGCAGACGCCAGTGGATGGAAAGCCAGGACAAGGCCGTAGAGCCGCACAGAACCGAGACCAGGAAAAAGCCGAGGAGGGCGACAATATGTCTGAAATCGAGATTGATCGTCCTGGCCGTGGAAAAACGGCTGGACACCAGAATAACTTGCATGGGTTTTTGCCCTTATGCTGAATACGGAAAAACTGTTCGCCCGCAACGAGCTGGTCGCCCGACTCATCCCCCATGCCTTGATGATAGGCCGTCTGGGAGAAACTTTTGCGAAAACAGCGCCACCCGGGCTTGTGCATCAGGCGCGGGTCGTCAACTATCGTTTGGGGACGGTGGTCATCCATGCGGATAACGGCGCGGTCGCCGCAAAACTCCGCCAGATCAGTACGCGTTTAAAAAATGCATTCCTAGGAACAGGTTTGCAGTGTAATCAGATTGAAATAAAAGTTCAACCCATTGAAACGGTTACGCAATTCGGCGCTTCTAATGTCAAAAGCATTTCCAGCGCCAGCGCGCGCAAGATTCTGGACTGCGCTGCCGCCATGCCGCCGGATTCAAAGCTGGCGGCTTCGCTGCGGCAATTACTGGAAAGGGCTGCGGTCGGGGATCAGGAATCAGAGCGCGGAAGAGACAACAAGGTTTCGTCCCGACCCCCCCTTGATAAAAGCCTTACGCCAGAATGATGTCCGTCCCGGCGTGGCTCTGTTCCAGCCAGCGGTTCAGGCGTTCGGGTGCGGCCTCCGGTTCGGTGAAGGTGACGAGTTCCCAGGCGTCGCGCCGGGTGAGCAGGGCACGGGCGAGTTTGTTGTTCAGGTCGTGGCCGGATTTGTAGGCGGTAAAGGCGGCCAGCAGGGGATGCCCCACCAGATAGAGGTCGCCGATGGCGTCGAGAATCTTGTGTTTGACGAATTCGTCGCCGTAGCGCAGGCCATCGTCGTTCAGCACCCGGAACTCATCCAGCACAATGGCGTTTTCCAGCCCCCCTCCCTGAGCGAGGCCGCTTTCGCGCAACCACTCGACTTCCTGCATGAATCCGAACGTACGGGCGCGGGCGACTTCGCGCGGATAGGAATGTTCGGCGAAATCGAACACCGCGCGCTGGGCGGATTTATCAATGGCGGGATGATTGAAGACGATGGAAAAATCAAGCCGGAAGCCTTCGTAGGGTTCAAAACGCGCCCACTTGTCCGCGTCTTCGACCTGCACGGTTTTTTTGACCCGGATGAAACGCTTGGGCACGGCCTGTTCCTCGATACCGGCGGACTGGACAAGAAACACGAAGGGCGCGGCGGAACCATCAAGAATGGGGATTTCCGGCGCGTCCAGTTCGATATAGACGTTATCGACCCCCAAACCCGAGAGCGCCGACATCAGATGTTCAATGGTGCTTACCTTCACCCGTCCGATGCCGGGACACTCCCGCTCCAGACAGGAACACATGCGGGTATCGCCCACCAACATGGCGGAAGCAGGCAACTCCACGACTTCTGGAAAATCCGTGCGACAAAACACAATGCCGGTATCCGGCGCGGCCGGGCGCAAAGTGAGATTAACCTTGATGCCGCCATGCAAGCCGACGCCAGAGGCGCGAACCAGGGATTTCAGTGTTCTCTGTTTGAGCATAAATCTTCTTGCAGCGATGTGACAGCCAAGTATTCTACCATGCACGACGCTTGCCTGCCCGCTCTCATCTGGGCTATTCAGGGCAATCGCCAGAATGCCTTAGACATAACACCCGGCGCGAAGCGCCGCTAAATTTTTTCCCTTGCGGGAGAGGGGGGCAGAGCACAGAAGACCAGGTCGTAACGTAGGTAGGGCGCTTTCTCCGAAAGCGCCGTCGTTAACGCCCG
>JAISRR010000019.1 GCA_031273565.1 Zoogloeaceae bacterium
CCCCCCCCCCCCCCAGCATGACAAAGTAATAATATCAAGCCGCAAACACTCGCCAAAACAACGGCCCCGCCTCAAACAAAGCACCCTGACCCTCCTGACTTCGCTGGCCTTGTCGGGTACGGCGATGGCGCAACAAGACGAACCCACTCTGCCGGAAATCTCCGTCACCGCCAGCCCGGACGTGGGCTACAAGGCGGATGCCGCCGCGTCGACCAAATTCACCGCGCCGCTTTTGGATACACCCAAATCAGTGACCGTTATCACCAGCGAAGTGTTGCAGGAAACCAACGCCACCACGCTGAAGGACGCCTTGCGCACCGTTCCCGGCATTACCTTCAGTTCCGGGGAAGGCGGCAATCCCGAAGGCGACCGCCCGTTTTTGCGCGGCTACGACACCCAGTCGAGCACCTACATCGACGGCCTGCGCGACCCCGCTTCGCAATCCCGCGACCTGTTCAATGTCGAGCAGATCGACATCGTAAAAGGGCCGGATTCCGCCTACAGCGGCGGCGGCGCGATTGGCGGCTCGGTGGGCCTGAGCAGCAAGCAGGCGCGGCTGGGCAACTCCGCCGATGTCAGCCTGGGGCTGGGCACGGCGCAATACAAACGCGCCACTGTCGATCTCAACCGCCAGTTGACCGACCATGCCGCCGTGCGCCTCAACCTGATGAAAGAGAAGAGCGACATCGCCGGGCGCGATGATGTGGACATCGACCACCTTGGCGCGGCGGCGTCGTTCAGCGTCGGGCTGGGCACGCCGACCCGCGCGGGCGTCGACATCTACCATTACGAAACGGACGACATGCCGGATTACGGCATTCCGTACAACAACCCCTACGGCGCGACTTCGGCGGACGCCGTGTTCAACGGCGATGGCGGGCCGCTGCATGTCGACCGCGACAATTTCTACGGCCTGAAAGACCGGGATTTCCGCAAGACCCGCGTCGATGCCGCAACCGTGCGCATCGAGCACGATCTCGCCCCCGGCTGGACGATCCGCAACCGCACGCGCTACTCCGACGCCCTCAATGATTACGTCGTCACCAACCCCGGCGATTCCAGAGGGCTGAACCTGACCGATCATAATGTCATGATCGGCTCCGATGCCGTCCTGCCCGGTCAAATATGGCGCAGCCAGAAAAGCCGCCATTCGACCAGTGAATCACTCATCAACGCCACCGAGCTGACCGGCGTGTTCGAGACCGGCAGCGTCAAGCATAGCCTCGCCGCCGGGCTTGAATTCAGTTCCGCCGAGGTCGATAGCCGGGGTTACGCCGTCACGGGTTTTTCCGCTGCCGACATTAATCATCCCGATGCCGATGATCCGTGGACAGGCAGCGTGACACGCGCCACGGCAGGCAGCAAGATCAAAACCAAAACCCGGGGTATCTACGCCTTCGACACACTGACCCTGACCCCGCAATGGCAACTCAACCTGGGTGTGCGCTGGGATCATTTCGACACCAGACAAACGCCCTATACCACCGATGGCGCCGCGCCAAACGCGGCCAATTATCTGAAAAGCGACTCAAAATTCTGGAGCTATCAGGCCGGCGTGGTGTTCAAGCCGGTGGAAAACGGCAGCATCTACCTGAATTACGCGACTTCCGCCAACCCTTCGGGCATCTCCACTGGCGACGGCACCGATTCCATTTCCGCGACCAACAAGGATCTCGACCCGGAAAAAACCCGCAGCATCGAATTGGGCACCAAATGGAATCTGCTGGATGACCGCCTGTCGCTCTCCGCCGCCGTGTTCGACATGGAAAAAACCAACGCCAAGGTCACAGTCGCCACCGGCGTCATGGATACGGTCGGCACGCAGCGCATCAAGGGCGTCGAACTCGGCGTCGCGGGCAAGCTGACCAGCAAATGGCAACTCTTCGGCGGCTACACCTATCTGGACAGCGAATTGAGCGATCCGGGGCCGCTGTCGGCGGATAAGGGCAATCGATTCCCGAATACGCCCACCGACAGCTTCAGCCTGTGGACGACCTATGAAGTGCTGCCCAAACTCTTCGTCGGCGGCGGCGCGTATTACATGTCCAAAGTCTACGGCAACACCACAAACACCAAATGGGTGCCCGACTATTGGCGTTTCGACGCGATGGCAAGCTACGAGGTGGCGAAAAACGTAAACCTGCGGCTCAATATCCAGAACCTGACCGACAAAACCTATTACGACCGCGCCTACGCCACGCACATGGTGTCGGTCGCGCCGGGGCGTCAGGCCACGCTGACCGTCAACCTGAAGTTCTGACTTTTCCTGATCGTGGCCACCCCTTGCCGGGGGTGGCCTTTTTATTTGAGGCCCATCACCATGATGCTCCATGTCCCGGAAGTCCTGACCCCGGAAGAACTCGCCGAATGCCGCCGCCTGCTCTTCGCCGCCGAATGGGAGGACGGGCTGGTCACAGCGGGTTCGCAAGCAGCCCACGTCAAGCGCAACCGCCAGTTGCCGGAAAATACGCCTGCACTGCAACGTCTGCGCGAAATCGTCACCGCGGCGCTGATGCGCAACCCGCTCTTCTTCTCCGCCGCCCTGCCGCACCGCATCCTGCCGCCCTACTTCAACCGCTACGAAGGCGGAGAAACCTACGGCAACCACGTCGACAACGCCATCCGCCGACCGTGGCAATCCGCTGCCAACATCCGCACCGATGTCTCGACCACGCTCTTTTTCACCGGCCCCGACGAATACGAAGGCGGCAATCTGGTGGTGGAAGACACCTACGGCACCCACGAAGCCCGCCTGCCCGCAGGCGACGCCATTGTCTACCCCTCCACCAGCCTGCACCGCGTCGAGCCGGTAACGGACGGCGCGCGCGTCTGTTCCTTTTTATGGACGCAAAGCATGATCCGCGACAACTGGCAGCGGCACATGCTGTTCGATCTCGACTGCACCATCCAGAAACT
>JAISRR010000163.1 GCA_031273565.1 Zoogloeaceae bacterium
GTGCCCTCGTTCCCGGCGTCTGACCAAAAATCAGCCCGCTGAACGAAGACGGCGGTATTTGTGCCCTGTTTTGGGCTGACGGCCAAAAATCAGCCTGCTGAACGAAAAACCCGAAAACGTGCCCTCGTTCTGGCGTCCGGGCAAAGATTCGCCCTGTCAGGCAAAGATAGGCCGTTTCCGGCCTCGTTCCCGGCGTCTGGGCAAAAATCAGCCCGCTGAACGAAGACAGCGGTATTTGTGCCCTGTTTTGGGCTGACGGCCAAAAATCAGCCCGTTGAACGAAAAATCCGAAAATGTGCCCTCGTTCCCGGCGTCTGACCAAAAATCTGCCTGCTGAACATTGGTGAGGGCGTTTGTGCCCCTGTTTCTGGCGGGTGCCAAAGATTTTTGACAGGGGCAGCAAGCATCTTTCGGGGGTATTTTTGGGGGTATGTTCAGAAAATGAAAATTTGAAAGCGCCTATCCATGCGGCTTTCAGCGATTTGTTCGATAGTCCTCTTCCCACCACCAACACATCCAAAGCAGTCCGATAAAGGCCGGAAACCCAGTAAATACAAGGGTTCCGGCCTTTTTCTTGTCCGATGCAGTCCGGTAATGTCCATTGGCATCCGTCGTTTATCAGCCTGAAAGATGCCAGAGAACGTCGTGACGAAGCCCGTAAACTGCTGGCGAATGGCGTAGACCCCGGCGAAGTCAGAAAGGCGCAAAAGGCCGCCAAGCAGGAACGGGCGGGAAACAGCTTTCAATCGCTGGCGTATGAGTGGTTCGGGAAGTGGAAAACAGACAAGGTCGAAAGCCATTACCGCAAGGTGATTGCTCGCCTTGAAAATGACGTGTTCCCTTGGTTTGGGGGCGTGCCGGTTTCTGACGTGACCGCGCCTGAAGTGCTTGCTTACGCCGCACAGATTGCGGACAAAACTGGATTTCCAGGCTGAGCGTATCGCGGCGATTGTGGCAGGGCGGCATCGTAGAAACCGCCGTCGTTGACATGCGGCGCAAGGTAGGGCGGTTTCTCCGAAACCGCCGTTCGTTAACCTGCGGCGCGCTCGGAGAGCGCGCCCTACCCAATTGGCGGGGACAGGGCGGTTTGTCAGCAGTCTGCCGACGCGATGCGCCACAAGCGTGTCATCAGCAGGTCGAGGCGCTTGCCTTTGCATCTCCCTTGTATTACCGTTAATACAAAATCCCTTTCAAGGCGCGCCATGACCACCACCGTTCGTTTGCCCCTGCGCGTCGAAGAGGCGCTGGCGGCCTATTGCGTCAGCACCCGGCGCAGCAAGTCAGAAGTCATCATTGAATCGCTGGAGCGTTTTTTCAGCGAAGAAAAAGCCGGGAAAGCGGCGCAGACGCCGTATGAACTCGCCGTATCCGCCGGTTTCATCGGCGCGCTGGAGCTGGATGAAAACGCCGCCTCCGAAAGTCGCACGCGTGTCCGGGCGAAGATTGCGCAAAAACACAATATCCCTCCGGCCAATTCGTAATGGAAACCCTGCTGGTCGATACCGGCCCTCTGGTTGCCCTGGTGAGCCGACGCGATCTCCATTATGCTGACTGCGTTGCCCGGCTCAAAGCGTATCGTGGTCGTCTGCTCACCACCTGGGCGGTGCTGACGGAATTTTCTCATCTGTGCGCTTTTGTCGAGGCGAGCCTGCCGATTTACCGCTGGATTGCATCCGGGGGTCTGGAATTATTGCCCCTTGGGCGGGATGAATTGCTCGCCAGCATCGACTGGATTGAGCGCTACGCGGATCAGCCCATGGATCTGGCGGATGTTTCGCTCGTCATTGCCGCGCTGAAAACCGGCTGTACCCGCATCTGGACGCTGGATCGGCGCGACTTTGAAACCTGCCGACTGCCGGGTCGCAAACGGTTTGAATGGGTCTGAAAAGGAACGCGCAAGTCCAATGTCGCTGAACCCCCGTCAACGCGAAGCCATCCACCATCTCGACGGCCCCTTGCTGGTGCTGGCGGGCGCGGGGTCGGGCAAGACGCGGGTGATTACGCAGAAAATCGCTTATCTTGTTCAGGACTGCGGCTTTGAAGCGCGGCAGATTGCCGCCATTACCTTTACCAACAAGGCGGCGCGGGAGATGCAGGCGCGGGTGGGCAAGCTGATTTCAGCCGAAGCCGCCGGGCAGGTGCAGATTTCCACCTTTCATTCGCTGGGCGTGCGTATCCTGCGCGAAGAGGCGAGGGCGCTGGGCTACAAGCCGCGCTTTTCCATTTTTGACGCTGCCGACTGCGCGGGCGTGATCGCCGATCTGGCGGGCAGCGTGGACAAGGCGAAACTGCGCCACATCCAGAGCATTCTTTCCAACTGGAAAAACGCGCTCGTCAGCCCGGATGCGGCCTTGCCGCTTGTGACGAGTGAAACGGAAAAACTGGCGGCGCAACTCTTTCCTTCCTACGAAGCGACCCTGAAAGCTTATCAGGCGGTGGATTTCGACGATCTCATCCTGCTGCCGGTGATGCTGTTTTCCACGCAGCCGGAAATGGCCGAAAAATGGCAAAACCGTTTTCGCTACCTGTTGATCGACGAATATCAGGACACCAACGCCTGTCAGTATCAACTCCTGAAACTGCTGACCGGCGCGCGCCAGCAATTCACGGCGGTGGGTGACGACGACCAGAGTATTTACGGCTGGCGCGGCGCCGACATCGCCAATCTGAAAAAATTGCCGGAAGAATTCCCGCGTCTGAAAATCGTCAAGCTGGAACAGAATTACCGTTCCACCCTGCGGATTCTGGCGGCGGCCAACCACGTCATCGCCCACAACGAAAAACTGTTCGAGAAAAAACTGTGGTCGGAACTGGGGCATGGCGAGCCGGTCTGCGTGACCGTTTACCCGGATAACGAACGCGAGGCGGAAAGCGTCGTCATGCGCTTGCAGGCGCACAGGCTGGAGCATCGCGGCAGGTGGTCGGATTACGCCATCCTGTACCGTTCCAACCATCTCGCCCGGCTGTTTGAGCAGCAGTTGCGCGACCAGCGCATCCCCTATGCGCTCTCCGGCGGACAGTCATTTTTCGACAAGGCGGAAATCAAGGATGTGCTCGCTTACCTGCGCCTGTTCGCCAATCCCGACGACGACCCCGCCTTCATCCGCGCCGCCGCGACCCCCAAGCGCGGCATCGGCGCGAATACCTTGCAGGCGCTGGGGACTTACGCCGGGATGCGTCATCTCTCCCTTTTTTCCGCCGCGAGTGAAAGCGGACTGACGCAACATCTGCAAGCCCGCCAGATCGATCCCCTGCACGCTTTTTGCCAATTCATCGAGCGTTTGCGCGTTCGCGCCGAACGCGAGGCCGCAGGCAGGGTGCTCGCCGAATTGCTGGAGGGTATCGGTTACGAGCGGTTTTTATACGACCACGAAGAAGAACGCAGCGCGCAGGCGAAATGGGCGAATGTCTGCGAATTTACTCAATGGCTGGGGAGCAAGGGCGAGGAAGAAGGCAAGAATCTCGCTGAATTGACCCAGACCATCGCCCTCATCAACATGCTGGACAAACAGGAGGGCGACGCCGTGCCGGATGCGGTGCAGCTTTCCACGCTCCACGCCGCCAAGGGGCTGGAATATCCGCATGTTTTTCTGGTCGGCGTGGAGGAGGGGATTCTGCCGCACCGCGAATCGGTGGAAACCGGCAAGGTGGAAGAAGAGCGCCGCCTGATGTATGTTGGCATCACCCGCGCCCGGCAAAGCCTGTTCATTTCCTGGTGCGAACGGCGCAAGCAAAACCGTGAATGGGTGAGTCCACAACCCTCGCGCTTCATCGCCGAACTGGGGAAGGACGACGTGCGTTTTCTGGGCGGCAAGGCGCAGGAACTTCCCGACAAGGCCGCGCGGAGTGCACGGTTGGAGGTGTTGAAGGCGATGCTGGCGGAGAAGAAATAGGGTGGAACGCGCTTTACTATTCCACCATTGGGCGGTTCATCGTGTAAAGAAAAGCGAAGTGCCTTCCATCCTACCACCCACCCAAATGACCTTGCGCGATGTCCGCCAGCGTGCGAATCCAGATCGGGGATTCGTTTAGCGCGGGGATGTAGTGGAATTCGCGTCCCCCGGACAGCAAAAAATCGGCCTTGGCGGTGAGGGCGATTTCTTCCAGGGTTTCCAGACAGTCGGCGGTGAAGCCGGGACAGAGGACATCCACGCGGCGCACGCCGTCGCGGGCGAGTTGTGTGAGCGTGGGCGCGGTGTAGGGTTGCAGCCAGGCTTCCCGCCCGAAACGGGATTGAAAGGTGATCCGGTAACGGTCAGGGGCGAGGTTCAGTTTTTGCGCGAGCAGCGCGCCGGTGCGCTGGCATTCGTCGTAGTAGGGATCGCCCTGCTGGCGGCTTTTTTCCGGCAGGCCGTGAAAACTCATGAGCAGACAGCTTTCGGCGTCGGGCGCGTGCGCGCGCCAGTGCGCCTCGACATGCGCCGCCAGCGCGGCGATGTAACCGGGATGTTCAGGGAAACTTCGCACCGTGCGCAGCTCCGGCTGGTTGCGGCGGCGACAGAGCCAGTCGCATACGGCGTCCAGCGCGGAGGCCGTGGTGCTGGCGGCATATTGCGGATAGAGCGGCAAGGCCAGAATGCGCGTCACGCCTGCGTCCATCATCTGATCCAGCACTTTGCCGATGGCCGGTTCGCCGTAGCGCATGGCGCAAAAAACCTGTGCCCGGATTTGTCGGGCGTTGAATTCCGCTTGCAGCAGGCAGGCTTGATTCTGGGTGTGCGTGAGCAGCGGAGAACCCCGTTCGTCCCAGATCAGCGCGTACTTGGCGGCGGAATGGCGGGGGCGGGTGTTGAGGATGACGCCGTGCAGCAAGGGCAGCCAGATGAGGCGAGGCCATTCCACCACGCGCGGGTCGGCGAGGAATTCGCCCAGATAGCGGCGCACGGCGGCGGGCGTGGGCGCGTCCGGGGTGCCCAGGTTGATGAGCAGGATGCCAGTCTGGTCGGGGGGATTATCCGGGCGGGACATTCAGCCTTGTGCACTCAAGGCGCCGGACAATCGTCGGGCGGTGATGTCGACGATGGGAATCACCCGCTCGTAATCCATGCGCGTCGGGCCGATGACGCCCAGCGATCCGACGATGCGGCCATCGACTTCGTAGGGCGCGGTGACGATGCTGCATCCGGAGAGCGAAGCGATGCCCGATTCGCCGCCAATGAAAATCTGCACGCCTTCGGCGCAGCAGGAATTTTCCAGCAGATTCATGAGGCCGGAACGTTGCTCGAACAGGTCGAAAAGTTCGCGCAGGTGTTTCATGTTGGAAGCGAGGTCTTCGACATCGAGCAGGTTTTTTTCGCCGGAAATGACGCAGGGTTGTTCATGCGCGAGCGCCTCGTCGCTGACTTCCAGCGCCGCCGTCATCAGCGCGTGCAGCTCGCCGCGCAACTGCAGGATTTCCTCATGCACCCGGTTGTGGATTTGTTCCAGTTCAAGGCCGGAAAAATTCCGGTTCAGATAATTGGCCGCTTCGACAAGTTCGGATGTTGAATAGCGTTGCCCGGTAAACAGGATGCGATTTTGCACGTCGCCTTCGCTGGTAATCAGAATGAGCAGGATGCGCGTATCGGAGAGCGGCAGAAATTCGATCTGGCGTATTTTGGGCGCGGCGCGTCTGGGCGTGGCGACGATACCGGCAAAATGGGTGAGTTGCGAGAGGAGTTGCGAGGCGCTGGCGATCAGGTATTGAGGCTGGTTCGGACGCAGGGAATCGCCAATTTCGGCAATTTCCGCTTCTTCCAGCGGGCGCACGGTGAGCAGGGAATCGACGAACAAACGATAACCCTGCGTCGTGGGGACGCGCCCCGCCGAAGTATGCGGACTGGCGACAAAACCCGCTTCTTCCAGATCGGCAACCACATTGCGGATGGTGGCGGGCGAAAGTTCCAGACCGGAAAATTTTGACAGCGCCCGCGACCCGACCGGCGCGCCATCGGCAATATAGTGTTCGATCAGGACTTTCAGGAGTGTGCGGGAGCGATCGTCTAGCATGTGTGGGATTGTAAATCAGGAATCGCTTGCAGGTTGGGGCAAACGTGATCTGACCCGCATCAAATCCCTGCCCGCTATCCCGCCATCTTTTTCATCTCGCCCAATATCGCCAGATGAGCGAGATCGACCTGTCTGGGCGCGTTCTCGTCCTGTTCCTGATCCACCGCCACAAGCACCAGTTCGCCTGCCATGTACTGACGGATGCGTACCAGACCCAGTTCGCGCGCCAGTTTGTCGATCTTCTCCAGATTGAAATTCTTTCTATCGGCCAGCGCATAGGCTTTGCCCAGCAATTCCTTGTCGTCCCGGGTAAAGAATTGACGCATGAAAGGGTTCAGGCGATGTTCGTATTTGCCGTACAGTTCCAGCGCCTCGTTTGCTTCTTTGGCGGGTGGCTGGGCCTCCTGTCGCATCAGGCGCCAGGATTCCATGCTGATCTGCACGATGCTTGAAGGCGCGCCGTCAGCGGTATTTGCGGTATCCGGGGCAGATGTCGGCGCGTCGTCCGTCGCGTCACGCATCGTCGCCGGGAGGACGGGCGGCGGCGTATAAAACCGGGGTTGCAACAGATGATGGATGCGGTTCATGACGGCCTCGGCGTTTGGGAGATCTGTGTCTCTCTACGACCGCAGGCCGGAAAACTTGACCGGTTTGAGGAAAATCCGGTTCATGCGCCAGCCCGTTCCACGGATTGATGACGGTCAAACCGGAAGCCTCGAATGCGTGGCGACGGGTTGTCCGGCAGCGCGTCCCTGCACAGACGCATCAATCTTCGATCGCGCCTTCTTCGGATGCGGGGAAAAGTTCCGGCGTGCTCGGCGTGTCACGATTGGGCGCACGCGGCGACGGCGCGGGCGTCGCGGCGTTGGACGTGGTTGCGGTAACCGGGGTCGGGCCGCCCAGAATATTCAGGATGGCCGTCAGTTCTTCCCGAATCTGCTGGATGGACAGGGGCTTCTGCTCTGGCGTGTCGGCGGCGGCTTGCAGCAGTTCTTCTTCCAGACGGTTGCGCGCGCCGCTGATGGTAAAGCACTGGCTGTACAGCAGTTCGCGGATACGCCGCACCAGAAGCACCTCGTGATGCTGGTAGTACCGCCGGTTCCCACGCCTTTTGACGGGTTTCAACTGGGTAAATTCCTGTTCCCAGTAGCGCAACACATGCGGCTTGACGCCACACAGTTCGCTGACTTCGCCGATGGTGAAGTAGCGTTTGGCGGGAATGGGCGGGAGTTCTTCTCCGGCCACGGGGTGGTTATGCCGGGCTTCCATTCAACGTTTGCTCCACATCGACCTTTAGCTTCTGGCTGGCATGAAAGGTGACAACGCGCCGGGCGGTAATGGGAATTTCCTCACCAGTCTTGGGATTCCGGCCAGGACGCTGCGGCTTGTCGCGCAGTTGAAAATTACCAAAGCCGGAAAGTTTGACGCCTTCGCCACGCTCCAGCGCGTCGCGGATTTCCTCAAAAAATGCCTCCACCATATCCTTGGCTTCACGTTTGTTGAGACCGACACGCTCGAATAAAAGATCGGAAAGTTCTGCTTTGGTGAGCGTTTTGACGGAAGAAGTATCCATATCCAAAGTGACCCGAAAGGGTCAGGTTCGCAGTTGCGCTTGAAAATTTTGTTCCAGATACGCAGTGATTTTCGCCACGACGGCATCAATGTCCGCATCTAATAAAGTGCGTTGAGTATCTTGCATAACTATCCGAAAAGCAAGGCTTTTTCTCCCTTCCGGGATACCTTTTCCTTGATATATGTCGAAGAGTTGGATGTCGCAAACCTGGGGTGGCGCATGAACTTTCATGCCTTTGAGGATATCTTCCAGAACAAGGGATTGATCGACGACGATGGCCAGATCGCGGATGACGGGCTGAAATTTTGAGACTTCCGCGTAGGCGGGAATGGCAACCTGCGTCACAGCGTCGAGGTCGATTTCAAAGACGATGGGCGCGGCGGGCAAATCATATTTTTGCGCCCATTGCGGATGCAGTTCGCCCAGACAGCCGATTTCCCGACCGGACAGCCGGATGCTGGCGGCGCGTCCGGGATGCAGCGCCGGATGGTCGAGGCGGGAAAACGAGAGGTCGGCGGCAAACAGGCTTTCCAGATCGGCCTTGAGATCGAAAAAGTCGACCGGGCGATTATCGCGTCCCCAGCCTTCGGGTTGCGCCGTACCGTAAGCCAGGGCAGCCAGTCGCCAGGGCTGTGCGTAATCCGCACTGCCGGTCTGCGTGAAACAGCGTCCCAGTTCAAAGAGGCGCACGCGCGATTGTTTGCGTTTCAGGTTCGCGGCAAGGTTTTCGATCAGGCCGCCGAACAGCGTGGAACGCATGACTGCCAACTGGCTGGCGATGGGATTGGCGAGCCGGACGGGGTGCGCGTTGGCGGCGAAATCCTGCTCCCAGGCTTCCGGCACGAAGGCGAAATTGATGACTTCCTGAAAGCCCCGGTCAGCCAACTGTTGCCGCACCCGATAGAGTGGTCGCCGGTTTTCGGCCTGTGGCAGCATGGCGAGCCTTCCTTGCGGCGCATGGCCGGGAATCTGGTCGTAACCGTACAGACGGGCGACTTCTTCGATCAGGTCTTCCTCTATTTCGATGTCGAAGCGATAGCTGGGCGGCGTGACGATGAAATCATCCCCTTCCCGCACGAAGGCAAGCGCCAGCCGTTCCAGAAAGACGGCGACCTGCTCGAAGGTAAAACGGACGCCCAGAACTTTTTTCAATCGGGTGAGGCGCAGGCGCACGGCTTTGGTTTCCGGCAGGGCAGCGCCCGCTTCTGTGACCGGCCCGGCCTTGCCGCCGCAGAGTTCCAGAATCAGCGCTGTCGCCCGCTCCAGCGCGTTCGCGCAATTGCCCCAATCAACGCCACGCTCGTAACGATGCGAGGCGTCGCTGGAAAAGTTGTAGCGCCGCGCCCGACCCGCGATGGCTCTGGGCGCGAAAAAGGCGGATTCGAGGAACACATCAAGGGTTTCCAGCGTAATGGCGCTCTCCTCACCTCCCATCACGCCCGCCATCGCCAATACTTTGCTTTCATCGGCAATGACCAGAATATCGTCGGTAAGCGCGACTTCCTGCCCGTTCAGCAGCGTGAGTTTTTCGCCAGGCGCCGCCAGACGCGCATGAATATCGCCCGTCAGTCTGGCGTTGTCGAAAGCGTGCAAGGGCTGCCCCAATTCCAGCAGCACGTAGTTGGTTACGTCTACCAGCGCAGAAACGGAGCGCAGGCCGCTGCGTTCGAGGCGACGACGCATCCATTCCGGCGTCGGGGCTTTCGCGTTTACGCCGCGAATGACCCGACCGCAATAACGCGGACAGGCCGCAGGCGCGTCCAGCCGCACGGCGCGCCGGGCATCGTCGGTAACGGGAACGGCGGGCGTCGCCGGATAAACGACAGACGCGCCGGTCAGCGCCGCCACTTCGCGGGCAATGCCGACAAGCGACAGACAGTCGGCGCGGTTGGGCGTGAGTTTAAGGGTGTAGAGATGGTCGTCCAGATCGAGATACTCGCGGATGGATACGCCCACCGGCGCGTCTTCTGGCAGCACGAGGAGGCCGGAAGCGTCTTCGGCAATGCCCAGTTCCTTCGCCGAGCAGAGCATCCCGGCAGATTCGATACCGCGCACTCTGGCGGTCTTGATCTTGAAATTTCCCGGCAACACGGCACCCGGCAAGGCACAGGGCACTTTCAATCCCGCCGCCACATTGGGCGCGCCGCAAACGATTTGCGCCTTGACGCCCGCCGCCAACACCACCTGGCAGATATTCAGGCGGTCGGCGTCGGGATGCTTGATCACGCTTTCCACCCGCGCCACGACCACCTCGGTAAAATCGGGCGCGACGGGGTTCAGTTCTTCCACTTCCAGCCCGGCCATGGTCAGAAGATGTGCCAGCGCATCGCTGGAAAGGGAAGGATTGACGAAGGTGCGAAGCCAGGATTCGGAGAATTGCATGGAAGTCTCTCGTTACAAAACAGGTCGTAAAGAAGCGGAAAAGATTACGCGAACTGGCGCAAAAAGCGCAGGTCGCCTTCAAAAAACAGGCGCAAGTCGTTAACGCCATAGCGCAGCATGGTCAGCCGGTCGGGGCCGAAGCCGAAGGCAAAGCCCGTGTATTTTTCCGGGTCGATGCCCGCATGGTTTAATACGTTGGGATGCACCATGCCGCAACCGGCGATTTCCAGCCAGCGGCCTTTCAACGCGCCGCCCATGAAAGCCACGTCGATTTCGGCGGAAGGCTCGGTAAAGGGAAAGAAGGAAGGCCGAAAGCGCACCTGTAAATCATCCGTCTCAAAAAAGCGTTTCAGAAAATCGGCGATCACGCCTTTCAGGTCGGCAAAGGAAACCGCCTCGCCCACCCACAGGCCTTCGACCTGATGGAACATCGGCGAATGGGTGGCGTCAGAATCGACGCGATACACCCGGCCGGGCGCGATGATGCGGATTTCCGGCAGGGTTTCCAGATGCTTGTAACACGCCACATGCGCCTGCATGTAGCGTGCCTGAATCGGGCTGGTGTGGGTGCGCAGCAACACGTTTTCGGCCACCTTGCCCTGTACGTCGAGCAAATAAAATGTGTCGTGCATGGAACGCGCCGGGTGATCTTCCGGCGTGTTCAGGGCGGTGAAATTATAAAAATCGGTCTCGATTTCCGGGCCGTCGGCGACGGTAAAGCCGATGGAGGCAAAGAGATTTTCGATGCGCTCCAGGGTGCGCGTGACCGGATGCAAGCCGCCTTTTTCCTCGCCGCGTCCCGGCAGGGTGACATCCAGCGCCTCTTCCGCCAGACGCGCCGCGAGCGCCGCCTGACGAATATCCTCCCGACGGGCGTTCAACGCCGCTTCCACCGCGGCCTTGGCCTGATTGATGGCTGCGCCGGCGATCTTTTTTTCCTCTGCCGCGAGTTTGCCCAGGTCTTTCAACAAGGCCGTAATCTGGCCACTTTTGCCCAGATAGTGCGCCTTGACCTGCTCCAGCGCGTTCGAGTCGCTCACCGCCGCAAAAGCGGCGCGCGCGTTCTGGATAATGGAATCGAGATTTTTCATGGATCACCCTTGAAAAGAAAAAAGGAGGCTCACGCCTCCTTTTTGTATTGCAGCTTCACAATCAGGCGGCAAGCTTCGCCTTGGCCTGAGTGGCCAGGGCAGCGAAAGCGGCCTTGTCGAACACCGCCAGATCAGCCAGTACCTTGCGGTCGACTTCGATGTTGGCTTTTTTCAGGCCGTTCATGAAGGTGCTGTATTTCAGCCCCAGTTCGCGGGCGGCGGCGTTAATCCGCGCAATCCACAAGACGCGGAACTGGCGTTTTCTCTGGCGACGGTCACGGTAGGCGTATTGACCGGCCTTCATCACCGCCTGTTTGGCGATGCGATAGACATTCTTGCGACGACCGCGATACCCCTTGGCCTGTTCCAGAACTTTTTTATGGCGCGCGCGCGCCGTTACGCCACGTTTGACTCTCGGCATTTTCTATCTCCTCAGGCGTAGGGCAACATGGCGTGGATGGAAGCAACGTCAGATTCATGCACGGCGGTAATGCCGCGCAGATGACGCTTGTTCTTGGTGGTTTTCTTGGTGAGGATGTGGCGTTTGAATGCCTGACCCCGTTTGATGCTGCCGGAAGCGCGCACTTTGAAACGCTTCGCGGCGCCGCTCTTGGTCTTCATTTTGGGCATGGTTAGCTCCGTTAATTGCATGATTCCAGGTGTTCCCCGACGGGGATGCTTGTGAACCCGGAACCACTTTTTATGACAGATTCCTTACCGTTGCCGGGAAGGAACCCGTCGAAACCTTTACGCTTCGGCCTGTTCAGCCGTTTGTTCAGCGGTTTTTTCCGCTGTCTTGCCTGTTGCAAGTCTGGCGGGCCTGCTCGTGGATTTTTCCACGGATTTTTCTGGTTTTTCCAGCTTTTTCTTCGCGGGGGCAATGACCATCACCATCTGCCGCCCTTCCATTTTGGGCATCTGTTCGACCTGACCGCAAGCGTCCAGATCGTTGCGGACACGTTCAAGCTGGCGCATGCCGAATTCCTGGTGCGCCATCTCGCGTCCCCGGAAACGCAAGGTCACTTTTACCTTGTCTTCCTCTTCCAGAAAACGCACCATGTTCCGAAGCTTGATCTGGTAGTCGTTTTCGTCGGTGCCGGGACGCAGTTTGACTTCCTTCACCTGCACCTGCTTCTGCTTTTGCTTTGCCTCGTGCGCTTTTTTGGCTTCCTGGTACTTGAATTTGCCGTAATCCATGATCCGGCATACCGGCGGCGCGGCTTGCGGTGCGATTTCCACCAGATCCAGGCCTGCTTCCTCGGCCAGATAATTGGCCTGACGGGAACTTACGACCCCCAGTTGTTCGCCCTCAGCGCCAATCAGACGGATTTCCGGCGCGTTGATTTCTTCATTGAGGCGATGCGACTTGTTCAGAGCGATGGCAAAACTCCCAAAAATTAAAAAAATAAACTAAGCCGTGTCGCCTCGCGCTGCGGCTTCTTTCTGAAGCCGCGCAATCAGTGCATCCAGCGGCATCTGCCCCAGATCCCGACCGCCGCGAGTCCGCACGGCAACCAGCCGCCCCGCCTTTTCCTTGTCGCCCACAATGAGCTGATAAGGCAGACGGTTCATACTGTGGGCGCGAATTTTATAGGTGATTTTCTCATTACGCAAATCTGCCTCCGCGCGCAGGCCGTTTGCGCGCAGCGTTTTTACCACATCGGCGGCATAATCGGCCTGATGTTCGGAGATGCTCAACACAACCGCCTGCACCGGCGCCATCCAGAAGGGGAACGCGCCGATGTAATGCTCGATCAGGATGCCGACGAAACGCTCCAGCGAGCCGAACAGGGCGCGATGCAGCATGACGGGGCGCTTGTGGCTGTTGTCGGAATCGACGTAGTGAATATCGAAGCGTTCCGGCAGGTTCATGTCGACTTGCAGGGTGCCGCATTGCCAATCCCGCCCAATTGCGTCGCGCAGGACAAATTCCAGTTTCGGCCCGTAAAACGCGCCCTCGCCCGGAAACAGCGTGTATTCCACGCCCATATGTTCCAGCGCCTGCGCCAGCGCCCCTTCGAGCTTGTCCCAGATTTCATCGGAACCGATGCGGTTATCGGGACGGGTGGAGAGTTTTACGCGCACATTTTCGAAGCCGAAATCCTTGTAAATCTGGAAAATCAGCTTCACCACGTTCCGACATTCGGCCTCCGTCTGGTCTTCGGTGCAAAAGATATGCGCGTCGTCCTGGGTGAAATGGCGCACGCGCAAGAGGCCATGCAACGCGCCGGACGGTTCGTAGCGGTGCACCTTGCCGAATTCCGCCATCCGCAGGGGCAAATCGCGGTAGCTCTTGACGCCCTGCGCGTACATGGCGATCGCGCCGGGGCAGTTCATGGGTTTTAACGCAAAAACACGTTCATCCTCGGTCTGGGTGGTGAACATGTTTTCCCGGTAATTGAACCAGTGCCCGGAAGTTTCCCAAAGCGCGCGGTCCATGACATCGGGCGTGTTGACCTCCACGTAACCGGCTTTTTCCTGACAATCGCGCATGTAGGAAATCAGCTTCTGGAACAGGAACCATCCTTTGGGATGCCAGAACACGGAACCGGGTGCTTCTTCCTGAAAGTGAAACAGGTCGAGTTGCTGCCCCAGCTTGCGGTGGTCGCGTTTTTCGGCTTCTTCCAGCAGGGTGAGCCAGGCGTCCAGGTCTTCTTTTTTCGCCCAGGCCGTACCGTAGATGCGTTGCAGCATCTCGTTTTTTGAATCGCCGCGCCAGTAGGCGCCCGCCACCTTCATCAGCTTGAACGCCTTGAGTTTGCCCGTGGAAGGAACGTGCGGGCCGCGACAAAGGTCGATGAAATCCCCTTCGCGATACAGGGAAATATCCTGTTCGGCGGGAATGGCGGCAATCAGTTCCGCCTTGTATTTTTCGCCCTGCTCAAGAAAGAATTTTACGGCGTCATCGCGCTTCCAGACCTCGCGGGAAACGGGAATATCGCGTTTGGCGAGTTCGCCCATGCGCTTTTCGATGGCGGCCAGATCTTCCGGCGTGAAGGGGCGCTTGTAGGCAAAATCGTAATAGAAGCCGTTTTCGATGGTAGGCCCGATGGTCACCTGCGCGTCCGGGTAGAGTTCCTTGACCGCGTAGGCCAGCAGGTGCGCCGTCGAATGGCGGATAATTTCCAGCCCCTCGGCATCCTTGTCGGTGATGATGGCGAGCGCGGCGTCTGTCTCGATGCGGAAAGAAGTATCCACCAGCCGCCCCTCCACCTTGCCCGCCAGCGCGGCTTTGGCAAGCCCCGCGCCAATATTGGCCGCTACCTCGGCGACGGTCACGGGGCCGGGGAAGGAACGGATGGAACCATCGGGCAATTTGATATCGGGCATCGCGGGTCTCCGGGGGAGAGAATGCAAAGAATGTACGGTACAAACAAAAAAAGCGGCCAGGCCGCACTTTTTTGTCGCCACACGCTGAAAAACGTGTGGTAGGCGCGATTGGATTCGAACCAACGACCCCCACCATGTCAAGGTGATGCTCTAACCAACTGAGCTACGCGCCTGAAGAGAAGTCGGGCATTATACGGAGCGGGCAGGGGAAGTCAACTTCACGAGGCAATTGTGTCACGAGTTTTGGATTTGTCCGATCATCTTATTCTTCAAGCTTCCGAAAAGGAGGCAGGAGAGATGACGCATCCCATTCACAGTCTGGCGCGCACGACGCCGAAGACGCGGGCGAAGATACGTGTGTTGCGAGGGCAGGCTTCCCGCAACGCGAACGGATGCGGCGCTATTCTCTTCGTCGCCATCGACCGCGCCAGCCGCAGACAAATGGCATGGTCGAACGTTTCAACAGCCGCATCAGTGAACTTTGCCGACAAACCCGCTTCCACTCCGTCACCGAACTTGAACAAACCCTGTACGATTATCTTCAGGCCGACAACCACTTCATCCCACAACATGCCATCGGCCACCAGGCCCCCATCGCAGCCCTTCAGTCATGGTATGCCCAACATCCTGAACTGTTTGGCAAACACGTCTATAAACAGGCGGAACGTGATATGTACGCAGGTGTAGAGGCAAGTTAGTAATGTCCGGTTTGATGATTGGAACAGGAAGCAAAGATGCAGGAAGGGATAGAGATGAGCGCACGGGAAGTAAATCGGCTGGAAGTGGTCATTCAAGTTGCCATGGGTCTGCCAGGCCAGCGCAAGGCAGGCGAGCGGCTGGCGCTTTCCCGTCGCCTCAATCGTGACGACGAAATCAACCCGAAACACGCCGAAACCATGATACAACTGGTCATGATCCATCTGCTTCTCAAACGACTTTCTAATTTTTAAAGCAGCTTCTAACAATTCATTCAAGCCGACGCCGCTTCGCGGCACGGCTTGATTCAGGTGAGAGAACCCATGTCTACACCAGCAGGAAAAAAGCGGTAACAGCGTCACCATGCATTCCACAAGCACGCATTGAAAGGAAGCACTCATGTCCGCCCGCTTCAAACTCCGCAGCGCCCATCCGGTTGAGGATGGCATTCGCGCCGACATTCTGGCCACCCTGTCCGAAATCGAGCGTCAGCACGCGGTCACGGTGCTTTATGCCTGCGAATCCGGTAGCCGTGCCTGGGGTTTTGCCTCGCCGGACAGCGATTACGATGTGCGTTTCATCTACGTGCATCGCCTGCCCTGGTATCTCACCGTAGACTCCGGACGCGATGTGATCGAATTGCCCATCAACGACGCGCTGGATGTCAGCGGCTGGGAATTGCGCAAAACGTTGCAACTCCTGTTGCGTTCCAACCCGGTCTTGCTGGAATGGCTGGATTCGCCCATCGTCTATCGCGCCGCGCCGGAAACCTTCGCTCGCCTGCAAACGCTGGCGACCGATTATTTTTCGTCCATCAAGGGGCATTACCATTACCTGCACATGGCGCAAAAGAATTTTCGCGGCTATCTGCAAACAGAAAGCGTGCGCCTGAAAAAATACCTGTATGTGCTGCGTCCCCTGCTTGCCGCGCGCTGGATTGAGGCCGACCGTGGCCAACCGCCCATGCGCTTTGCCGACCTGGCCGGCGGCGTGCTGGATGACGCGTCCCTGCTCGAAGAAATCGACCGCCTGCTGGTCATCAAAATGGCCGCCGATGAAACCGAATATTCCCCGCGCTGGCCCCGGATTCACGCCTTTATCGAACAGGAACTGGAACGCCTCGAACACGCGCCGCGTACGGAACATTCACCGCCCCCCGGCATGCGCGCGGCGCTGGATGATTTTTTGCGGGAAACGGTGTTGCGCTACGATGCCGTCGTTTGATTTTTCCACGCAGTGCAAGGCGAAAACCCGGGTATCCGGCGATGCCAGACCCGGCAACAACGCGAAATTTGATAAAACGTTTGCGGTACGGCGCATCGGTCACTAAACTGCCGGACTTCTGATGCCTGAAGCGGGCGTCGTCCAGGCAGTCGCTGCCTGTTCTGGAAACAGGGCAGGGGGAGGAAAGTCCGGGCTTCACAGGGCGGGATGCCGGCTAACGGCCGGGCGCTATAAGCCGCAAGGCCCAAGGCGACGGAAAGTGCAACAGAGAACAGACCGCCGATGGCGTCGCAAGACGCACAGGCAAGGGTGAAACGGCAGGGTAAGAGCCTACCGCAGGACTGGTGACAGGACTGGCACGGCAAACCCCATCCGAAGCAAGACCAAATAGGGAAGCAACAGGCGCGGCCCGCGCTGCTTCCGGGTAGGTCGCTTGAGCCGCGCAGCAATGCGCGGCCTAGAGGAATGGCTGCCAGGGGGAGAAAAACCCTCGCACAGAACCCGGCTTATCGGACGGCGCCCACTTCAGGAATCAGAAAACAGGGCTGTTACCGGCGCTTTGCGCCGCACAGATTGCGGACAAAACTGGACTTCCGGGCTGAGCGTATCGCGGCGATTGTGGCAGGGCGGCATCGTAGAAACCGTCGCAGTGTTGCGCGGCGCAAAGGTAGATACAAGGGTGGGATCGAAGAAACCGCCGTTGTTGACCTTGCGGCGCGTTCGGAGAAAGCGCCCTACCCAATCGGTGGGGACAGGGCGGTTTGTCAGCAGTCTGCCGACGCGATGCGCCGCAAGCGTGTCATCAGCAGGTCGAGGCGTTTGCCTTTGCAGGCAAAGTAGAAATGTCCGGTTTTGGGCAAGATGGAAATGTCCGGTGTTGATGCTGAATGCGTATGATGAGAATGGTGACCTGGGCTGACGCCACGGATGATCCGTTCCTGCATCTTTGCTTCCTGTTCCAATCATCAAAGCGGACATTTCTACAGTGCTCAGACCGGACATGACTGACTTGCCGCTACACTTTTTCCATCTTCAATGCCACAGAATCATTGACTACAGGTATGATATTCCCCCTCGTATTCCGACTCAGTACATTTACATAACATGGACTCACAGATGCTGAAAAACTCATCCGCGCCCGATGGCGCGACAAACCTGACAAATCCTTTGGCGCGTCAATGTACGTTTGCGATTGACATTCAGGAACAGAAAAAAAAGCGCGAAGCCTGTCTGCGCCGCCTTGCCCAAAAGGTCAGGATTCCGGGCTTTCGCGCGGGCAAAGC
>JAISRR010000013.1 GCA_031273565.1 Zoogloeaceae bacterium
TCACCATCCTCAGAATGATCAACCCACACGCTCCTTGCCCTGCTATTTTTTAGCTTCAGGCTCATCTCTCGTTGGAAATGCACCATCACTTCAGGCTCATTCCTCATTGGATAAGGCTAAAACTTGAAGGGCTTGCGCCCCCTTGATATGATCCCCAACCCTTCCTAACGCATCCTGGTCGCATCGCCGCTATGCCTTGAGCGCGGCACTTATGCGTTGAGCGCGACATTTTTTATATTTATGGAGCAATCGACATGAAAAAAATGATGATGATTGGCATGGCGTTTTTGAGTCTCGCGGGTTGCAAAACGCTCGAAGACGCCATTAATCAAACCATTGGCGCAAACCTCCCCACAACGGGCGGCAGTTCTGGGGGCATATCCCTGCCGACCACGCCCGACGCAGAAAATTGCGGCTCCGCCAGTAGTGTCCTGCGGGCTTACAAAGCGGCGGCCAAGGAAAACGAGTTGACGGCGAATGAGAAATTTCAGGGAAAATGGTGTCGCTTTTCGGGTACCGTGAGCCGTGTCACTACGTATATCTATGGAATCGGCTCTCATCCCTCTGTCGTCGTCAACAAAAATATTTACTGCATCACCACTCACCCCGACCATCTGGGCAACGTTACCTCCTCAACCCCCAATCCTCCCGAAGTCGAACGTTCCCGCAATATGCTGAAAGATCTGCGCACAGGCCAGAAAATCACGGTCGTCGGGCAAGTTTCCATGCGTACATGGCACTCCAACACCAGCATGTCAAACACCAATCTGCCTGTGGCAAACTGCCGGATCGTCGAACCGCAATAACCGTGGCATGTCTGCGGTTCATCCCTGAAAAATCGCAAGGTGGCGCGCTCGCCGCCTTGCAGAACTCATCTCCTTCAAGCACGGCGTCAGCGCGTAGCCCGGACATCGTTCAGGGTAGCCGCATTCCCTCCTGCACGCGACACACGCCCCCATTCCCGGAAGGCAATCCTCAATGCGCCATTTTTTCCGCGACCTGGAACGCCTCGCGGATGGCGTGGCGAAGTGACGCCTCATCCCAGCGCCTGGTGAAAAACCTGTAAATCGCGCCCTGATTGCGGATCACCCGCCAAACCTGACTGATCCGCGTTCACCTGTCCGCAGTCCGGACGACAGATTTGATTCACTACGCTGATGCATATTTGCAATACGATGCACTGCAAATGCGCATCAGTGTGTGTTTTTCCGGGATGGCAATACTTTACCATATTGAATTTATTGGTTTTTTATAGCTTCTGGCGCTTGGCACTGTTGTTGCTACGGAGTTGGCGGGACAGGATATTGCGATGCGGCAGCAAGATAACTTGCTGTCGCCATCCTCCATCCCTTATGGAGAAATGGCGACATGCAATATGAACACATGCTTGAAACCGCGCCCATATTCATGCTTTTGATCGATGACCGGCTGCGTATCGTTTATCGCAGCCGGGTTGCCGGGCTGGTGCTGGGTACGGATGCGGAACGCGCCCTCCATGAAGTCATGGATGTCACGGCGGTCGCCGATTTCGAGGAATTGCGGGATACCCTGCTGCCGGGAGAAACGCCGGTACATCGTCTGGTGACTTTTTTCGGACGCTACGGCACGCCACAAAAAGTCGCCGGGCTTGTGGATCGGGGCATCGGACTGGATGGCGCGCCATTGCTGCGCTTCACCGCCTGCTACGATTCGCGTTGCGAAGACTGGCTGGCCGAGTTGATCCGCTCGGAAGAAGTGCTGCGCGGGTTTGCCCGGACGGCCTCGGAAGCGATGTGGTGCATTGAGTTTTCGGAGCCGGTGGACATCACGCTGGGCGATGCCGAAATTGTCCGTCAGGTTTTCGAAAACGATTGCCACTGGTTGTTGTGCAACGAGGCGTTGGCGCGGATTTATCGGCTGCCGCGCGGACTGGACATCAACCATCAGCCGGTAGCGCATTATTTTCCGCGCAGCCCGGAAAACGAGGCGTTCATTCTCCGCATCATCCACGCGCCCGACTTTGCGGTCGATAATGCCACGAGTATTGATTTCCGCCACGACGGTTCGGCGTTGTACATGGAAAACAACGTGCGTTGCAGCATCGTCAACGGCTACCTCATCCGCATCCTCGGCACGCTGCGTGATGTGACCCGGCTTCGTCAGACGCAGATCCGCCTGAAGGATGAGGCGGACGCGGTACGCAACATTCTTTCCGCGCTGCCGGACGCCATTCTGGTCATCGACCGCGACCGGCAATTACTGGCCGTCAATCCCTCCTTCGAAACCCTGTTCGGCTGGGATGTCGGCGTCTTTCTCGGGCGTGACGTGCAAAGCATCATCGACCTGGAACAGCCCCTGTCTGACGGGTGGAAATGGCGCGGTTCCGATGTGCGACGCTGGCAAACCACGGTCAGAACGAAATTCGACACTTTCCTCTGTTGCGAGGCGCAGATTGCGCCCATCGGCGATGAAGCGCCGCATCACTTTGTCCTTTCCCTGCGTCCGGTGGTCGAACCGGAAAAGGTTTTGCAGGAGCGTTGTGATGCGTAACGGATATGCCGCAACCACCGGAGCAGCGTGACCATGAAGTTTGTGAACATCAACGAAGTGTTGCCCGCCAACACGCGGATGCTCAACCTCGACGAGTTGTACACCGATGAACGCTGGCTGGTGCTGGGCGACCTGCTGCCCGATGGCCTGATTATTGTCGACCCGTCGGGTCAGGTGCGTTACATGAATTCCGCCGCCGAGAGCATCAACGAGGTGTACCGGGTGATGGTCATCGGGCATTTTCTGGAAGATTTCATCCAGCAATCCTGCATCGACTGTTCGGCGCTTCTGGACGCCTTCGCCGAAAGCGCGCGCATCAACACGGTGGTGCAGGACGCCAATAACCGCTCCTACCTGATTTCCACGCGTGGGTATCGCTGCTGGAGCGGCGAGACCAGCGCCTTCATGATCGTGCAGCGCAACCTCGACGCGCTGAGCAAAATCACCCGGCGTTCTCACGGGGAACCGGTCATTCCGGCGTTCACGCCGCAACCGCCCGAAATGGTCGCAACGGATACCGACCCCATCATCAGCGGCGAGGCCACCACCGCCGTCGTGAACCGTGGCCTGCGCGCCATCGCCATGAACATCCGTCTGCTGATTCTGGGCGAATCGGGCGTCGGCAAGACGGAACTGGCCCGTCTGCTGCATCGGCGTTCCGGTTCCATCAGCCGTCCTTTCGTGCATGTCAATTGCGGCTCCATCCCGGATTCTTTGTTCGAATCCGAGATGTTCGGCTACGAGCGCGGCGCGTTCACCGGCGCGTCCTCGCGCGGCAAGAAAGGGCTGATCGAGGCTGCCGATGGCGGCATCCTGTTTCTTGACGAAGTGGGAGAAATTCCGCTCCACTGTCAGGCCAAGATTTTGCAGATTCTGGAAGAAGGCATCATCCAGCGGGTCGGGGCCACGGCGTCACGGCGTTTGCGCCTGCAAATCATCGCCGCCACCAATCGTGACCTGCGCGCGCTGGTTGAAGAAGGTCGCTTCCGCCGCGATCTCTACTATCGCCTCTCCGTCGTCACCCTCGTTCTGCCCCCGTTGAGCGCGCGCCGGGAATTGATCCCGTTGCTGGTGGATCGCTTTCTGACCAGCGTCAACCAACGCCGGAAAACGCCACTGACCATGAGCGCCGACTGTCGCCGCCACCTGCTGGAGTATGCTTATCCGGGCAATGTGCGGGAATTGCAAAACATCATCGAGTATCTCGGCGTCGTCGGTGAGCGGGTCGTGACCGAGGCGGATCTGCCGCTGGAACAAATGGCGACCTCCCCCGTCGGGAAAATGGCCGGGCTGGCGTCAAGGCCGGGTTCTGTGTCTTCGCCCGACCGGATGGCTCTGGAAGACATGAGCTTCCCCGCCGATTTCACGTTGCGCGAAGCGGTAAAGCATTACGAATCTTCCCTGATCGACGCCGCCATCCAGAAAACCGGCAGCAAACGCAAGGCCGCCGAACTGCTCGGCGTCGATATTGCCACGGTGGTGCGAAAGAGCAAATGACCGGAATCAGGCGATCACTTCACCCCATCCCTTTCCCCGCTTCGCTACCCCAATCGTTCAATCTTTGTACAAGCCGCCGCCACATGCTGTTTCAGGGCGGTGATGCACGCTTGAAAGCGTGGCTGAATCCGGTTTCCGCCTGTAGTTTCGCCAGAAAAATAGAAAAATGAATAGATGAGTGAAGATATGCCACACAAGGGACGGGCGGCTTCAACGGTGTGGCGTGGCGTGATGGATATTTGCAGCGCAAGGGCTTGCGTGCTGAAAAATTGCAGCGCAAACCAGCAGACGACCGCACCAGACATTGCGAATAAATACATTCATATTCAATAAGTTATATCAATAATCCAGATTTGGCACACTCCTTGCTGATTGCCTGGTGAAGCACGGATACGCTGGGGGCGACTTTTTGCAGTCGCTCTTCCGAAGCAGATTTCAGACAAGGAAAGAAGCATGAATGATGTGAAACGCTGGCGTGAGCTGGCTGATGCCGTAAAGCCCGAAACCCGCCTGTTCATCGACGGCAGGTTTGTCGATGCCGTTGACGGACAACGTTTCACCACCCTGAACCCGGCCAATGGCAAACCGCTTGCGGAAATGGCGCGGGGTAACGAAAAGGATGTCGATCTCGCGGTCAGGGCGGCGCGGCGGGCTTACCGGAGCGGGGTGTGGTCGCGTCGGTCGCCACGGGATCGCATGGGCGTCATGTTCAGAATCGCCCAACTGCTGGAAGCCCACGCCGAGGAATTCGCACTGCTTGATTGCCTTGACATGGGGAAATCCATCAGCGAACTCACCAGCATCGACCTGCCTTGCTCGATACAGACTTTCCAATATTTCGCCGAAACCATTGACAAGGTGGAAGGCGTCGTCACCAGCACTGACCGGAGCGCCCTGCACATGATCGTGCGCGAGCCGCTGGGCGTGGTGGCCTGCGTGACGCCGTGGAATTTCCCTTTGATGATGGCGGCGTGGAAGGTCGCCCCGGCGCTGGCGGCGGGCAATTCAGTCGTCCTGAAACCGGCGGAGCAATCGCCCTTGAGCGCCCTGTTGCTGGCGAAGATTTTTGCCGAGGCGGGCGTGCCGGATGGCGTTTTCAACGTGGTGAATGGCTTTGGCGAGGACGCGGGCAAGGCGCTTGCCCTGCACATGGATGTCGACAAGATCGGTTTTACCGGCTCCACCGATGTCGGCAAGCTGATGTTGATTTACGCCGGTCAATCCAACATGAAAAAGGTGACCACGGAATGCGGCGGCAAAAGCCCGCAGATCATCATGCCGGACGCCGATTTCGATACGGCGGTCACTTACGCCGTGAGTGGCATTTTCATCAATCAGGGCGAAATTTGCAGCGCCGCTTCCCGGCTGTTGGTGCATGAATCCCTGCACGACGCCTTTGTGGAACGCTTCGTCGCCGAGGCCGCGCGCTACCAGCCGGGCGACCCGCTCGACCCGGCGACGACCGTCGGCCCGCTGGTGACGCGCGAGCAGCAGCAGCGCGTGCTCAATTACATCGACATCGGCAGAAAGGAAGGCGGCGAGGTCGTGATCGGGGGCGGCATACCTACCGGACTGGAAGCCGGTTACTACGTGCAGCCCACCCTGTTCAAAGGCGTGACCGACAAAATGACCATCGCCCGGGAAGAAATATTCGGGCCGGTGGCGGCCGTCATTCCGTTCAAAACCCGCGAGGAAGCCGTCGCCATCGCCAACGACAGTTGCTACGGCCTGACCGCTTCCGTATGGACGCGGGATCTCAATACGGCGCACGGCGTAGCGCGCGATCTGGAATCCGGCATCGTCTGGGTCAATTGCTACGAGCACGGCGACATGACCCAGCCCTGGGGTGGCTACAAGCAATCCGGTCAGGGACGGGACAAATGTTTCGAAACCATTCTGGCCCATATGCAGACCAAATCGGTGTGGATCAATCTGGGTTGAACCCACGACTGTTTTTTATCAATACAAGGAGCACCCCCATGGCAACGGTACATGACCCCCTCAATCCCGCCCCGGCGGAAGCCGGAGACGCCGAAGATGTCGCGCAATTGAAGGCGCTGGGCGTTAATCCCCATTTCAACCGCCGCATGAGCCTGTGGCAGAATTTCGCGCTCGGGTTCACCTATCTTTCGCCCGTGGTCGGCGTCTATACCCTGTTCGGGCTGTGTCTCTCGGCGGGCGGGCCGCCGATGTTCTGGACGTATCTCATCATCGGCATGTGCCAGATGCTGGTGTGTCTGGTGTTCGGCGAAGTGGTGTCGCAGTTTCCCATCTCCGGCGGCATCTATCCGTGGGCGCGACGTCTGGTCGGCAAGCGCTGGGCATGGATGGGCGGCTGGATCTACGCCTGGGCGCTGTGTACGAGCATCGCCGGGATCGCTGTGGGCGCGTCGCCCTATCTCGCCTCCATGGTGGGGATGGAGCACTCTTCGATGCTGTCGGTCATCACCGCGCTGATGCTCATCGTCGCCGTGACCGGCCTCAATCTGGAAGGCACCCGCTGGCTGGCGCGGGTCGCCATGTTCGGCTTTCTCTGCGAGCTGATTGGCGCGTTGCTGGTGGGCGCGTATCTGCTGATTTTTGAACGTCACTATGAATTCAGCGCCGTCTTCAGCACCTTCGACATCAGGATTGACGGCTCCTACTGGCCGGCTTTCCTCGCGGCGTCTCTGGGCGGCATGTTCCAGTATTACGGCTTTGAAGCCTGTGGCGACCTGGCGGAAGAAACCCCGCATCCGAGCAAGGCGATTCCGAAGGCCATGCGCATGACCATCTACATCGGCGGCGCGGCGGCGATGTTCGCCTGCCTGTCGCTGATTCTCGCGGTGCCGGACATGCAGAAGGTGCTCTCCGGCGAGGATACCGACCCCATCGTCACCATCTTCAACAACGCCTTCGGGCCGGTTGGCTCCAAACTCATCATGGCGGTGGTGATGATTTCCTTCCTCTCCTGCCTCCTGTCCCTGCAAGCCGCCGCCAGCCGTCTGCTCTACGCCTACGCCCACGACGACATGTTCAGCGGCAGCAAGTGGTTCCGCCGCGTCTCGGAGAAGCACCGCGTGCCCTCCAACGCCATCCTGCTCGTCATGCTCCTGACCTCTACGCTGTGCGTCATCGGCTACTGGATGGAAGACGCCATCGCCACCATCGTGAGCTTCGCGGCGGTCGGCATCTACATCTCGTTCCAGATGGTCGTCATCGCCGCCCTCATCGCCCGCGCACGCGGCTGGAAGCCTTCCGGCGCGTTCCGTCTGGGCAAATGGGCCTGGCCGGTCAATATCGCCGCGCTGGTCTATGGCGTGCTCGCCATCATCAACATGGTGTGGCCGCGCGGCGGGGATTACAACATGATCATTTCCTGCGGCATCGTACTGGGACTGGGCTTCATGTATATGCTGCTCTTCAAGCCCTACGACCGGGGACAATCGCCTTACGGCGACGCGCACATCCTCTTCGGCGACAAAAACAAAGCCGCACCCGCCGCCGCGCCCGCCTATGTGGAGACCGACGCCGTGCTGCTGCAGGAAGGCGCGGCAGGGTAGTCAGGAATCAGGAATCAGGAATCAGAAAAAACCATCCTGCCCGCCGTCATTCCCGCGTAATCGGGGATGGGCGGGCAGGTTGGCGCGTGGGGGCGGCGGCATGCCGCGCCCCGTAGCCCTCATTTGACGTTCAGATGACCCTCAGAACAGGCAGTCCCGACACGCCTGACCGTGAGCGGGCTTCGCTGGTGTTGTGTCGGGTGCCCCGCGCTCCGCACCAGACCTTTCCGGGGGGCGCGCTGTCGGCCTTGGGCGTACCTGCCGAAACCATCGCGGCAAACGACTTCAGCGCTGACGTAAACTGCCCAGAAAATCGTAGAGCCGGGATGAATCGCTGAAGCCCACGTTGAAACGCATCCAGGGCGCTGTCTGGCCTTCGGTCATGAACAGGTGTCCCGGCGCAAGGAGCAGGTCGGCTTCGATGGCTTCGTTGCAGAGTACGGTGGAATCCGCAAAGGCGGGATGACGCGCCCACAGAAAAAGACCGGCTTCGGGCGTCGTGAACACTTTCATCCCGGCCTGTTCCATGCGTCTGGCGGTATTTTTTTGCGCTTCGCCCAGACGCTCGCGCAGCGCCCGGATGTGTTTGCGAAAGCGTCCTTCGCTCAAAATTTCGTAGGCCAGCCGCTCCGCAATCTCGGATGAGGTGAGGCCGGTCATCATCTTGATCTGGGTGATGTCCTCCACCGCGTCCCGATGGGCGGCGATGAAGCCGACGCGCAGGCGGGGGGAGATGGATTTTGAAAAACTGGTCAGGTAGATGACCCGGCGCAACTGATCCATGCAGGCCAGACTGCGGCGCGCGCCCGTGTCGAGATCGGCGCAGACATCATCCTCGACAATGATGAAATCATGCCGGTCGGCAATCTGCAACACGCGGTGCGCCGTCGCCGGGGAACAACTGGCGCCGGTCGGATTGTGCAGCCGGGAATTGGTGAAGAAGGCGCGCGGGCGGTGTCGGGCTGCCAGCGTTTCAAGCAGTTCCACATCCGGCCCCTGCGGTGTCCACGGCACGCCGATCAACTGCGCCCCGCGCGCGCGCAGGTTGGACATCATGACGCTGTAGCCGGGTTCATCCACCAGCACGGTATCGCCGGGACGCAGCAGATAATGGGACACCAGTTCGATGCCGTGGCTCGCGCCCGTCGTCAGCAACACCTGATCGGGCGCGGCGGCAATTTCCTGTTCGCCCAGCCACGCGCTGATTTTCAGACGCAGATTGGTCAACCCGCGCGGATTGCCATAACCCACCATCTGGATGGGCGGTTTGCCGGACAGTGCGCGCAAGGCGCGGCGCACGGCGTCATTGTCGAGCCAGGCGTCGGGAATCCAGCCGAATCCGGGCGTCACTTCCGCCGAACGATTCTCCCAGGCGCGGCGCACGAACCAGAGCGGATCGAAACGGATATTACGCAACGACTGCGCTTCTTCGCGATAAATGCCCTGTGCCGTGGCGCGAACGTAAAAGCCCGCACTCTGACGCGGGACGAGATAACCGTCGGCCACCAGCCGATCATAAGCCTCAACCACCGTAGACACGCTCACGCCATGCGTTTCCGCGCATTGGCGGATGGAAGGAAGCTTGCTGCCCGGCAGAAGTTTGCGCTCATCAATGAGCGACCTGATGCCTGCGGCAATCTGGAACACCAGCGATGACTGGGCGGCGGGGTCTAAGGTCAGCAACATGGTTCAGCCTTTAGCGGATTCGGGCAAAGCGCCTGCTGCGGCGCGTGCAGTTCAGACCGCAAGGTCGTGTCAGTTCGGGCGGTTTTACTCATGTCGGCGATCCCAGGCATATCCAGTCCCCGTGACGCGTTCAGGACAACGGGCAGCACGGATTGTACAAGTATGGCGAGTGTATTGCTCGCGGCGCCCATACAGTACGTTGAAAAATCGTTGTCGTTGTATATGGTCGCCGACACGACAAGCCCCTACAGTGCGTGACCGGGCCACAAGCATCCCCTTGCCGTGGCGTGTTTTATCCCCTTCGATCTTGCAAAGGAAAATTCATGGCTCCAACCCTTCAGACCAACGCCCAACTGATGGCGCGTCGCGTCGATGCGCTGCCGCGCGGCGTGGGCAACGCGCACCCGATTTTTGCCCAAAAAGCGCTGAACAGCGAAATCTGGGACGTGGAAGGCAGGCGTTATATCGACTTCTGCGCGGGCATCGCCGTGGTCAACACCGGCCACTGTCACCCCAAAGTCATCGCCGCCGTAGCCGCACAACTGGCGCAATTCACCCACACCTGTTTTCAGGTGATCGCTTACGAAGGCTATGTTTCCCTTGCCGAACGCCTGAATCGCCTCGCGCCTGGTTCCGCGCCGAAAAAAACGTTCTTTATGAACACTGGCGCGGAAGCCGTGGAAAATGCCGTCAAGGTGGCGCGCGCCTATACCGGGCGTCCTGGCGTCATCGCTTTCAACGGCGCGTTTCATGGTCGCACCCTGCTCACGCTGGCGCTCACCGGCAAGGTCAATCCCTACAAAACGGGCTTCGGCCCCTTCCCCGGCGATGTTTTCCACGCGCCTTACCCTTCCGATCTTCATGGCGTCTCCACGGACGACGCCATCGCCGGTATCGAAAAGATTTTCAGGAACGACATTGAAGCGAGCCGGGTTGCGGCCATCGTTGTCGAACCGGTGCAAGGCGAAGGCGGTTACATCCCGGCGCCCGCCGAATTCCTGCAACGCCTGCGCGCCTTGAGCGAACAGCATGGCATCCTGCTGATTGCCGATGAAATCCAGAGCGGCGTGGCGCGCACCGGCAGGATGTTCGCAATCGAACATGCTGATGTCGTTCCAGACATCATCACGCTGGCCAAGGGTCTGGGCGGCGGCACGCCAATTTCCGCCATCGTCGGACGCGCCGACATCATGGATGCCTGTATACCCGGCGGTTTGGGCGGCACCTACGGGGGCAATCCCCTGGCTTGCGCGGCGGCGCATGCGGTGCTCGACATCGTGGATGAAGAACGGCTCTGTCAGCGCAGCGTGGCCATCGGCGAGCGTATCCGAAGCTTTTTTACCGATTTGTCCAAAAAACTGGTTTGCATCAGCGATATTCGCGGTCTGGGCGCGATGAGCGCCGTTGAATTCTGTACGGGCGGCGACAAACGCCGTCCCGCGCCCGACATCGCCAACGCCCTGAAAGCGGAAGCCTTGAAACAGGGCCTGATCCTGCTCAACTGCGGCGTCAATGGCAATGTGCTGCGGCTCATGACGCCGCTGACGATCTCCGACGCGGTTCTGGACGAAGGGCTTGCCATCATCGGCAACATCATGAACGATCTGGCGCAGGCCGGGAAAGCCTGAACGCACCTGCGGCGAGGACGGCAAAAATCCCTCGCCGCCGTGCGTAACGATGCCCATATATGAAGAAAACCAGAATTCCCGCCGCCACGCTGACGGATATTTCCATCCTGGAAAAACTCGCGCCCGAAGGCGACGCGGACGTTCGCATCCGTCAGTGCGACGATGCCGCCGACTGGCGGAAAACCGTCAAACTGTATTGTTCCGGCACGCGAATCGCCTTGTCAGACAATCTGCCGATCCTGGAAAAATTCGGCCTCAAGGTTGCTGATTACCGCGCCATGACGCATGACCGGGCGGATGGCGCGCAAGCGTGCCTGTATACCTTCATTCTGACCGGGGATAATCCCGACGCCCAGATCGCACATGTTCCCGCGCTGGAAGCCGCCATGCGCGGCATCTGGCGCGGCGAAGCCGAAGCCGATGACTTCTGTCGCCTCATCACCCATACCGGGCTTTCCTGGCAGGCGGTCGCGGTATTTCGGGCCTATGCCCGCTATCTGCGCCAGACCGGTTTTCCATTGACCGGGGATGAAATTGCCGCCGCGCTGGCGCGTAATGGCAAGGTCGTCGTCGTCCTGATGCGCCTGTTTGCCGCCCTGTTCGACCCCGATCTCGGGGAAAACCGCGCGTCCGCCATCGCCCGGCAGAAAAAACAGACGCAGACGCTCCTTGACGCCGTGGAACAGGTCGAAGACGACCGTATCCTTCGCAAGTATCTGATGTTGATCGAGGCCACCTTGCGCACCAATTACTACCGGCACAACAACGGAACACAACCCTGTCTCGCCTTCAAGTTCGACAGTCGGGCGGTGGAAGGACTGCCGCCGCCACGACCGCTGGTGGAAATTTTCGTTTCCTCGCCGCGCACCGAAGGCATCCACCTGCGCGGCGGCAAAGTCTCGCGCGGCGGCATTCGCTGGTCGGATCGTCAGGCCGATTTTCGCACCGAAATTCACGGCCTGTTGAAGGCGCAGCGGATCAAAAACGTGGTCATCGTGCCGGAAGGCTCCAAGGGCGGTTTCGTGGTCAGGCATCCGCCCGCAGACGCCAACGCCTTGCGCCAGGAAGCACTGGCCTGCTATCAGACGTTCATTCGCGGCATGCTGGACCTGACCGACAATATCGTCGGCGACGCCGTTGTCGCGCCGCGCCGGGTCATCTGCCGCGACGGGCGCGACCCTTATCTGGTGGTGGCGGCGGACAAAGGCACCGCCACCTTCTCCGATGCCGCCAATCAGATTGCCGCCGAATACAACTTCTGGCTCGGCGATGCCTTCGCTTCCGGCGGCCTTGCCGGGTACGACCACAAAAAAATGGGCATTACCGCCCGTGGCGCGTGGGAAGCTGTGCGTCGTCATTTCCGCGAAATGGGGCGGGATATCCAGAACGAGGAATTCAGCGTCATCGGCGTCGGCGACATGTCAGGCGATGTGTTTGGCAACGCCCTGCTGTTATCAACCAGAATCCGTTTGCTGGGCGCTTTTGACCATCGCCACATTTTTCTTGATCCCAACGCCGACGCAGCCAGGGGCTACAGGGAGCGGCAACGCCTGTTCAACCTGCCGCAATCCGCATGGTCGGACTACAACGCAAGCGCACTGGGCGCGGGCGGCGGCATCTTTTCGCGGGCGGCGCGCACCCTCGTCATCAGCGACGCCGCACGCGCCCTGCTGAACCTGCCCGACACACGCGCGACACCGAATGCCGTCATCAACGCCTTGCTCAAGGTCGAAGCCGATCTGCTCTGGCTGGGCGGCATTGGCACTTACGTCAAGGCGTCCTGCGAGCGTCACGAGCAGGTCGACGATCACGCCTGCGACGCCATCCGGGTCGATGCCGACCAACTGCGCTGCAAGGTCGTCGGCGAGGGCGCCAATCTGGGCTTCACCCAGAGGGCGAGAATCGAATATGCCCTGCATGGCGGGCGGATCAATACCGACGCCATCGACAACGCGGGCGGCGTCAACTGTTCCGACCACGAAGTCAATATCAAGATTCTGCTTGCCCAGGCGATGAAGGCCGACAAGCTCGATCGGGAAGAACGCGACGCCCTGCTCGCCAGCATGACCAATGAAGTCGCCGCGCTGGTGCTGCGCGACAATTATCTGCAAAGTCAGGCGTTATCCGTGGCGCTGGCCAATGCACCGCAAATGATCGACACCCATCAACGCCTGATGCAAAGCCTGGAACACAGCGGTCATCTCGACCGCAAGCTTGTTTCCCTGCCCGATGACAACGAACTGCGCGCGCGCCGCGCAGCGGGGCTGGGTCTGCTGCGCCCCGAACTCGCCATGTTGCTGGCCTATACAAAAATCGCCATCTACAGCGAGGTCATTCACTCCGAACTGCCCGACGCTCCTCTGTTTTCGCAGGATCTGGCGCAGTATTTCCCGGTTCCCCTGCAACAGCGTTTCGCGGCGGAAATCGAAGCGCACCCGCTACGCCGGGAAATCGTCGCCACCATGATGGTAAACGACATGGTCAACCGGGTCGGCAGCGGTTTCGTCAATGACTTGCAGGAACGCACCGGCAGCGGCGACGCCGAAGCCATGCGCGCCTACGCGGTCGTGCGCGACGTGTTTGATCTCGAACGCTACTGGTCAGCCGTCGAGAAACTGGACGGCAAAGTCAGTGGAGAAACACAGGTATTGTTGCTGCTGGAAGCGCGCAAGCTGGTGGAAGCCGCGACCCTCTGGGCGTTGCGTAACCTGCCCTGCCCCATCGACGTTTCCGCCACCGTGCGTCGTTTCGGGCACCCTGTCGCCCGCCTGATCGAGCGTCTGCCGGAACTGATCAACGCGGAGCGCAAAAAAGCATATAATGCGCGACTTTCCGCCGGGCAGCTACGCGGTGTTCCTGTCAGTCTGGCGCGTCGTTACGCAGCCCTGCGCGATCTTGAAGATGCGCTTGACATGGCGCGACTCGCGGAGCGCCTTGAATTGCCCATTGAACAGGTTGGGCGCGCCTGCTTCCAGATTCACGAGGCATTGCATATTCCCGCGTTACAGGCGGCCACCGCCGCCATCCCGTGCCACAGCGCCCTGGAAAACATGGCCGTGCTCGGACTGCGCGACCAATTAAGCAATACCCTCGCCCGCCTTGCGGAACGTCTGTTCACGCAAGCGGGGAGCGTCGCAGACGCGGACAACACGACGGGCAGCGCGTTACTGGAAAAATTCCTCGCCGGAAAAAGTTTTCAGCAACATCGTCTGCAAGCCTTTACCGCCGACCTGCAACGGGGCGATCCTCCCAGCCTCGCCCTGCTGAGCGTCATCAGTCAAACCCTGTCGATGATCGCGGAAAATTGATCCCACCCTATAAAGCAACCCAAGGAGAAACGCCATGCAATTAAATAATCCCCATCTGCTGACCAACAAAGCCTATATCGACGGAAAATGGCGCGACGCCGAAAGCGGCGCGGTGTTCACCGTCACCAATCCGGCGACCGGCGTCACCCTCGCCTCGGTGCCCGACATGGGCGTAGCGGAAACCCGCGCCGCCATCGAAGCCGCCGAACGCGCCCTGCCCGCCTGGAAAAAGCGTTCCGGGCTGGCGCGCGCGCAACTCCTGCGCAAGTGGTACGAGCTGATCGTCGCCGCCACCGACGACATCGCCCGCATCATGACCGCCGAACAGGGCAAGCCGCTGGCGGAAGCGCGCGGCGAAGTCGCCTACGCCGCCAGCTTCGTCGAATGGTTCGCGGAAGAAGGCCGCCGCGTGTATGGCGACACCATGCCCGCGCCCGCCAGCGACAAGCGCATCGTCGTCGTCAAGCAGCCGGTCGGCGTTTGCGCGGCAATCACGCCGTGGAATTTTCCCGCCGCGATGATTACGCGCAAGGTCGCGCCCGCACTGGCCGCCGGATGCACCATCCTCGTCAAACCGGCGGAATACACGCCGCTGACCGCGCTGGCGCTGGCACGACTGGCCGAGCAGGCGGGCATTCCGGCGGGTGTGTTCAATGTCATCACCGCCGCCCGCGCGTCCGCGCCCGCAGTGGGCAAAGAACTGACCGCCAACCCGATTGTGCGCAAGCTCTCCTTCACCGGTTCGACGGGAATCGGGCGGCTCCTCATGGCGGAAAGCGCCCCGACCCTGAAAAAACTCTCGCTGGAACTCGGCGGCAACGCGCCCTTTATTGTCTTCGATGACGCCGATCTGGACATCGCCGTCGAGAGCGCGATGGCCTCGAAATTCCGCAACAACGGCCAGACCTGCGTCTGCGCCAACCGCCTGCTGGTGCAGAGCGGCATCTACGAAGCCTTTACCGAAAAACTGACGGCAAAAGTGAGGACGCTCAAGGTGGGTAACGGCGCGGAGGCGGGCGTTACCCAGGGACCGCTCATCGACATCGCCGCTCTGGAAAAAGTGGAAGCGCAGGTTGCGGACGCCGTGGCGAAGGGGGGGCGCATCCTCACGGGCGGGCAACGCCACGCCAGCGGCGGAACCTTCTATGAGCCGACGGTCATCGCCAACGCGACGGCAGAGATGCGCTGCGCGCGGGAAGAAACCTTCGGCCCTGTCGCGCCGGTTTTCCGCTTTGAAACCGACGCGGAAGCCATCGCGCTCGCCAACGATACGGAATTCGGCCTCGCCAGTTATTTCTTCAGCCAGAACCTGAACCGGGTCATCCAGGTCGCCGAAGCACTGGAATACGGCATGGTCGGCATCAACACCGGCCTGATTTCCAACGAGGTCGCGCCCTTTGGCGGCATCAAGCAATCCGGCTTCGGGCGCGAAGGCTCAAAATATGGCATCGAGGAATATCTGGTCATCAAGCAGATGTGTATCGGTCTTGCGTGAACCTTTCCGTTTTTCACTCAAACAAACGCAAACGCTAGCGCAATGTGGCCGCTGACGGAAACGGGTGCGAAAATAGGCGCAAGGAGCGTGTTTTTATGACCACATTTTTTGTAACTTTCGGCGCCATCGTTTTCCTGGTGCTCATCATGGCCATCGGCGTCATGTTCGGCAGGAAACCCATTCAGGGCAGTTGCGGCGGCTACGACGCGCTGGGCGCGGAATGCGCGATT
>JAISRR010000023.1 GCA_031273565.1 Zoogloeaceae bacterium
GATTTTCGTACCGAACTTGCCGCGCAGCTTGCCGGGCTGGTTCCCGAAGCCATTGCCGATGGCAAGGTGGATGTTCAAAAACTGAAGGAACTGCTGGGCGACGACGCGGGCGACGAAAGCGAGCGTTTCGGGCTGTTCTGGCCGGGGAAGAAACGGGCGCTCGCCGCAGCACAAGCGCCGACCACGGCGACCTTGAAGCCGGATAGAGCGCACAGCCGCGACTGGGACACGACGCAAAACGTGTTCATCGAGGGCGATAATCTCGAAGTGCTGAAGATTTTACAGAAGCACTATCACAACAAAATCAAACTGATTTACATCGACCCGCCGTACAACACGGGCAAGGATTTCGTGTACCCGGATAATTACAAGGAAGGTCTGGAAACCTATCTGGAATGGACGCGGCAGGTGAACGAGGAAGGCAGGAAAGTTTCCAGCAACTCTGAGACCGAAGGGCGCTATCACTCGAACTGGCTGAACATGATGTACCCGCGACTGAAACTGGCGCGGAATCTGCTGACCGATGACGGCGTGATTTTTATTTCGATTGATGACAATGAGCAGGATAATCTGAAAAAATTGTGCAATGAGGTTTTTGGGGAAGGGAAATTTGTTGGAACCTTTGTGTGGAAACGCCGGACTTCATCCGCAATGGATCAATCGAAAGCCTCGACGGATCACGAATACGTCTTGGCATATCACAAAGGAAAATTCAGTGCCCTTCGAGGCTTAGATAAAGACTACGCCAATTACTCAAACCCGGACAACGATCCGCGAGGCATCTGGACAACTGGCGATTTAACCGTCGGCATGAACGGCGATATGCGCCCCAATCAATTCTATGATCTGGTTGATCCAGACACTGGCAATGTGTTCAAAGCCAATTACAACAGGGTTTGGTCATATGCACGCGATAGTATGCAAAAGCTGCTTGATGAAAGGAGAGTAATTTTCCCGAGAGATACCAGCAAGCGCCCGATGCTAAAACGCTTCGCAAATGAGCTAGGCAGCAACACGAACCCATTTTCTACATGGATGGAAGAAGTTGGTCTTAATACCGAGGGAACGCGCATAGCTAACTTATTATTCGGAAACACCAGTGTATTCAATTATGCAAAACCGTTAAGTCTGACAAGAAGTTTGATTCATCAAATTGCAGGCAACAGCGACATCATCCTTGATTTTTTTGCTGGTTCTGGAACCACCGCCCACGCCGTGATGCAACTCAACGCCGAAGACAACGGCAATCGTCGTTTCATCATGGTGCAACTCCCTGAACCCACCCCCGAAGATTCCGAAGCCCGCAAGGCCGGATTCAAAACCATCGCCGACATCTCCCGCAAGCGTATCGAACTGGCGGGCGAGAAAATCAAGGCCGACCTGATGGGCAGCGGCGTAGACACCGGCTTTCGCGCCTACAAGCTCGCCGACACGAATTTCACGAAATGGCGCGTCACCAGCGACATTGAAGCTGACAAGCTGGCGCAACGCCTGCTCGATCTGCGCGATTCCGCCGACGACAACGCCACGGCGGACGAACTGCTGACCGAAATCCTGCTCAAAATCGGCTTTTCGCTCACCGCGAAAATCACCGCACGGGAAATCGCCGGTCTTGCCGTAAAGCAGGTGGGCGACAACCTTGTGCTGGCCTATTTGAACGAACACGTCAAACCCACGCTGGAACAACTGCGGGCGCTGGCGGCGACAGAACCCATGCGCCTCATCGTGCTGGAAGACGCTTTCCACGGCGACGATGAACTGAAAACCAATCTCGCCCAGCTCTGCAAGCGCCAGGACATTGAGCTATGGACGGCATGATGCGCAGCGACACGCCTCAAGGCGCGGGATTTTGCTTCGACGCCCGCCAGCCGTTTCAACTGGACGCCATCAACGCTGTCGTTCAATTGTTCGACGGTCAGCCGAAAGACGCCGAAAAACTTGCCACTCCCTTGCGCGGAATCCCCCGCGCCGCCGATGACGGCAGCGCGCAAATCGCGCTGGACGTGGATGTCGCGCAGGAAGTGGGCGCGATTGGCAATCATCTGGCGCTGGATGAGGCAGGCATTCTCGCCAACCTGCAAGCCGTGCAGGATAAAAACGGGCTGGAAGTCAGCGCGCAACTGGCCGACGACAACCTCGACTTCGACATCGAGATGGAAACCGGCACGGGCAAAACCTATGTGTATCTGCGTACCCTGTTCGAGTTGGCGAAAAACTACGGCTTTACCAAGTTCATCATTCTCGTGCCCAGCGTCGCCATCCGTGAAGGCGTAAACACCAGCATCCGCTTGATGCGTCCGCATTTTCGCAATCTGTACCCCGACTTTCCGTTCGATGCCGGCGTGTACAGCGGCGACAATGCCGAGGCGGTGCAAGCCTTCGCCACGACGACCAATGTACAGATTCTGGTGATGACCATCGCTTCGATTCGCGGCGACAGGAATAACCGCATCATCCACCAGCATCGTGACAAGCTGAACGGTCTGCGTCCCATCGACTACCTGAAGGCGACCCGTCCGGTTGTCATCATGGATGAGCCGCAGAACATGGAATCGGAGCTTTCGCAGTCATCGGTCGGCGAACTGGAACCCGCTTTCACCCTGCGTTACAGCGCCACCCACAAAAAGCGCCGCAACCTTGTCTACCGGCTCGACCCGGTGGACGCGCACGATTTGGGGCTGGTGAAGCAGATTGTCGTGGCGGAAGTCGTGCAACAAGGCGCGGATGCCGCGCCCTACATCAAACTGGTGAACGTGCAGCATACGTCGTCGAGTTGGGCGGCGAAGCTGGAACTGGCTTGCCGCAAGGCGGACGGAACGCTGGAACGCAGGACAAAATCGGTGAAGCCCCATCAGGAGCTTTCCACCGTTACCGACAATCCGGCTTACGAAGGCTGGCGCGTCAACGAAATGCGCCTTGCCGACGGCATGGAACCTGCATCCGTCGAACTCACGAATCACGGCTTGCTGTTTGAGGGAGAATCCATCGGCGGCGCGAATGACGCGATTTACAAGGAGATGATTCGTGAAACCGTGCGCGAACATTTACGCAAGGAAACCATGCTGCGTCCAAAAGGCATCAAGGTCTTGAGCCTGTTTTTTGTAGACAGGGTGGCGAGTTTTCTGGGCGATGGCGTAAATAACGACAGCGCCAACGGCAAGTTTGTGCAGTGGTTTGACGAGGTTTTCATCGAAGAGCGCGGCAAAGACCGGCGTTATCAGGAACTGTTGCCGCAGGAACCGTTGGAACTGCGCCGCGCGTATTTTTCGCAACTCAAAAAGAAAGGCGGCAAGGTGGCGTTTCAGGATTCTTCCGGCGCCACAAAAGCCGATGATGACGCCTACGAACTCATCATGCAGGACAAGTCGCGCCTGCTGGATGAAAATGTTCCGGTGCGCTTCATCTTCAGTCACTCCGCGTTGCGCGAAGGCTGGGACAACCCGAACGTGTTCCAGATTTGCGCCCTGCGCGAGATGGGCGCAGAAACCGAACGGCGGCAAACCATCGGTCGCGGTCTGCGTCTTCCCGTAACCCGAACCGGACAAGGCTATGCTCGCGTCGCCGACCGTGGCATTGCCACGCTCACGGTGATTGCCAACGAATCGTATCAAGCCTTCGCCAGAAACCTGCAAAACGAATACGAAGCGGCGGGCGTCGCCATCGGTCGGGTGCGCGTCACCGAATTTGCCAGAATCCCGCAACTGGATGCCAGCGGCGCGGCAACGGATAAAATGTGCGGCTATACATGGTCAAAGGAAGTGTTCGACCATCTGGAAGCACACGGTTACATCAGGGATGGCAAGGCGACCTCGCAGTTTTTGCCGGATAGCGCGGGTTTTTCCCTGCACCTGCCGGAAAAGTTCAATCCTTACGAAAACGACATCATCGCGCTGATCCACCGCGCCAGCATCGAGCAATACGTCAAGCCCCGGAGCAAACGCCAGGCGCGCAAGCTCAACAAGGAACTCTACGCCACGCCGGAATTCGCGGCGTTCTGGAATGCCATCAGCCAGAAGACGATTTATCGGGTTTCGCTCAAGCGCGATGTCATCATCAACAATGCCATCGCCGCCATCCGGCAGGCGGACAACATTCAGCCGCTTCGCATTGAAGTCACACGCGCCGGAGTCAAGGTGTTGCGCGGCGGGACAATCAGCGAAGTAAAAGGTTCCCGCGCCGCCGACCTGAAAGGCCGTTATGACCTGCCGGACATCATCCGCGAATTGCAGCAAGCCACCTCATTGACGCGCAGGACGCTGGTGGACATCCTCATCGGCTGCGGCAAGCTGGATGAATTCATCGGCAACCCCAACGATTTCATCGCCATGACCCGGCAAGCGCTGAAAAGCGAACTGGCGAAAATCGTGGTGGAAGGCATCCAGTACGAAAAAATTGACGGTTCCCTCTACGAATTGCGGGAACTGCAAGCCGATGGCGAAGAAGAAAAGGAACGCTTCCTTGACCAGATGTATAAAGTGCAGAACGAGACAAAAACCGACTTCGATTATGTCGTTTACGATTCCGATGTGGAACGCAGGTTTGCCGAGTTGCTGGATAGCCGCGAAGACATCAGGCTGTTCATGAAACTGCCCGCCAGATTCAAGGTGCCCACGCCCGTAGGCGACTACAACCCGGACTGGGCCATCATCAGGCAGGAAAACGGCGCAGACCGGATTTACATGATTCGGGAAACCAAGAGCGCGCAGGACGATACGAAACTGCGTCCATCCGAACTCGCCAAAATCAAGTCCGCCAGACGCCACTTCGAGGCAATCGGCATCAGCGATTACAAGCGGTCAACTCCGGGGAGGTGGAATCTTTA
>JAISRR010000038.1 GCA_031273565.1 Zoogloeaceae bacterium
CAACGTCCTCCGCCGTCCTTTACACTGACCACTATCTACCTTTCAACCCACTCCACCTTCTCCTCTCTTCAGGCTCATTCCTGAATTGGAAAATACTCCAGGAATCTGGAATCGGGGAAAGTTTGACAGGGTAAACTCATGCCATGCGGCATGGTCGCAAACCGAAACGCCAGAAGGGTGCGCCACTGATCTGCCTGGCCACGGAAAAGTCGATTCGCCAGTTGATGCGTTTCGCGCTCACACTGACCGCAGAAAAAACGACGCGGGCATCAGGCTGAAGCCACCATGCCGGACAGTTTTCATGCCCGCCACTTTCCACTTTCCAGCAATAACGCATATCATCTGCGGATGGAAATCCTGATTGTAGATGACGAACCGGCAATTGCCGATACGCTGGCTTATGCCCTGGCTGCCGAAGGCTATGCCACCGACCGCTGCGGATTGGGACTGGAGGCGGTGGAGCGGGTGGCGGCCAAAGCCTATGCGCTGGTGATTCTGGACGTGGGGCTGCCGGACATGAGCGGCTTTGAGGTATGTCGTCAGGTGCGCCGCCATTCGGACGTGCCGGTGATTTTTCTCACCGCCCGCACCGAGGAGGTCGACCGCATCGTGGGGCTGGAATTGGGCGCGGATGATTATGTCGCCAAGCCGTTCAGCCCCCGCGAACTGGTCTCCCGGGTGCGCGCCATTTTGCGCCGCGCCCGTGGCGCCAACGGCGAAAGCGCGCAAAAAACAGATACCAACGCCGCAGACAACGCCTTGTTCCAGATCGACCGCGAAGGCATGCGCGTTGCCTGCCGGGGGCACTGGCTCAACCTGACCCGCTACGAATACCGGCTGCTCTCCTGCCTGCTCGAACGTCCGGGATGGGTGTTTTCCCGCGCCGCCCTCATGGAACGAGTCTGGCAGGATGCGGAAGAAACCGAGGATCGCACCGTGGATACCCACATTAAAACCCTGCGCGGCAAGTTGCGCGCCCTGCTCCCCGAACACGATCCCATCGTGACTCACCGTGGTCTGGGTTACAGCATAGATCCGTGAATATCTCCGTTCGCCTTTTTCTCGGTTTCTTTCTGGTTGTGGGGCTGGCCGCCTGGTTTGCGCTGGGGATCGTGACCGACGAAGTGGTGCCGGGGCTGCGCCAGACAACGGAAGAAACGATGGTGGATGCCGCCAACATGCTGGCGGAACTGGCGGCTGAAGACCTGGCGAAACAGCGCATCAACAGCGGCAATTTTTCCACCGCGTTACGGGCAGCCCGGCGGCGCATCCCTGCCGCCAACATTTTCGGCATCAAAAAGAACCGTGTGGATTTCCGGGTTTACATCACCGATACCGAAGGTCAGGTCGTGTTCGATTCGGAAGGAGAAAGCGTCGGTAGCGATTTTTCGAAATGGCAGGACATCTCCAGGGCGCTGCGCGGTGAATACGGCGCGCGAACAACGCGGGAAGACCCGAACATGCCGAGTACCTCTTCCATGTATGTCGCTGCCCCGATTTTCTGGCAGGGCGAACGAATCGGCGTGCTTTCGCTCGCCAAACCCACCATCACCCTCCAGCCCTACATCCAGCGCATCACGAACCGGCTCCAGCAACGCGGGCTTCTGACGCTCGCCGCCTCCGCCGCCATCGGACTGCTCTTTTCCGCCTGGCTCACCTGGTCGATTTACGGCCTCATCCGCTATGCGCGAAATGTCAGCGCCGGACGGAAGGCTGAACCGCCCACTGGCGGCGGACGCCAGTTTTCCGAACTCGCCCGCGCCCTGGCCGTCATGCGCGAGCGGCTGGAAGGCAAGCAATACGTCGAAAAATACGTGCAAAACCTCGCCCACGAAATGAAAAGCCCGCTCACCGCCGTTGTCTCCGCCGCCGAACTCATGGAAGCGCCACTGCCGGAAACCGAGCGACACCATTTCGCCCACCTCATCCGCGAACAGGCCAGCCGCTTGCAGCAGACCATAGAACGCATGTTGCAACTGGCGCGGGTGGAACAACTGCAACGCCCGGAAGACCAGCAACTACTGGATTTGGGCGCACTCGCCCGGCAAAGCGCAGAACGTATCCACAACACCCGCCGCGCCCTTCTGGAAGAACGCAAACTCAGCATCCAGATCAACGCCGAAGGCCATTTTCCCTGCCGGGGCGACGCTTTTTTGCTGCAACAGGCCATCCACAACCTGCTCGACAACGCCATCGACTTCTCCCCGCCCGGCGGCGCAATTCGCATCGAACTGGAAAAACAGCCCGGCAAACTCATCCTGAAAATCCACGATCAGGGCAAAGGCGCGCCAGATTACGCGCTCCCCCAACTCTTTGAACGCTTTTACTCCCTCCCCCGTCCCGCCACCGGCAACAAAAGCACCGGCCTCGGCCTGCCCTTTGTGCGCGAAGTCGCGCAACTGCACGGCGGCAACGCCCACTTCGCCAACCACCCCGAAGGCGGCGCAGAAGTCCGGCTGGAGATTCCAGCCGCGTGAGGCGAAAATCATGACGTTCATCCGGCGACAGAGGGAAGACGGGCGTCAGGCAAACACGTCGAACCTGTGCATGCCCGGCTTATCGACTGCGCCTGTCTCATGGAGCGCTTCAACAAAAAATCCTGACTTCACCCTCGCTTCACATTCACTTCTTCGTCCGCTCACCTGCCGCCTCTATTCTGGCGGCGTTATAACCTGATGGGAGAAACATGATGAACAAACCGCTGTTGTATAAATTGTTGGGAATCGCTTTTCTGAGCATGCTACTGATGATTCCACTCATAATGGTTGAAGAACAAATTATGACCCGGAGCAGCTATCAGGAGCAGGTAAAAGGTGAAATTTCCCAATCCGCCGCAGGTGAGCAAACGCTGGTGGGGCCGGTACTGGCCATTCGCTACCGGATAAAGATACCGCCCGTGCGCGTTCGGGACGAAAAGACGGGCAAGCTGCTCACCACTCACCCTGCCAAACAGCAGACGCATATCCTGAAACGGCCCGCCGACCAACTGAACATAACCGGCAAGGCCTCCGTGGAGCGGCGTTACCGGGGCATTTATCAGGCCCGCCTGTATCACATGGACATGAAACTGGATGGCAGTTTTACCGTGCCTGCCGATCTGGGATTGCCCCCCCAGAGCGAAGGCGAACTGATTGACGCTCATGCCGTATTGCTGCTTGGCATCACCGACCTGCGCGGGATGAATAATGACCCGGAAGTGCAGATCAATGCTCAGGCGATGCACTTTCAGACGCCAAAGGACGAGACTTTCAACAGCATTTTAGCGGGCAACCGGCTGGAAATGGATTTAGGCCCCGTGTCGCCGGGTCAGGCCAGAACGTTCAATTTTGCTTTCCCCATGAATCTGACCGGGACAGAGCGTTTTTCCATCACGCCTACGGCCTCATCCAATAACATCAAATTGACATCGAATTGGCCTGATCCCAGTTTTCAGGGGCGGTTTCTGCCTCAGGAACGGAATATTGACGCGCAGGGTTTCGAGGCAAACTGGGCAGTCTCCGGTCTGGCGCGCAATTTTGAACGGGCATTACAGGCTAATGGTGGTGTAGGATTCAATCCTGAAGCCTTGAGTATTAATTTCCTGGATACGGTCAACATTTACCTGCATTCGGAACGGGCAGTGAAATATGGCAGCCTCTTCATCGTGCTGACTTTCGCCGCCTTTTTTCTGGTTGAAATTTTGCGCCGCCAGCCGATACACGTCATGCAGTATTTGCTGGTCGGGCTGGCGCTGACGATCTTTTTTCTGCTGTTGATCGCGCTTTCCGAGCATCTCGCCTTCCTTTACGCCTATCTGATCGCCTCCTTTGCCTGCATCGGACTGATCATTTTCTACCTCTCCGGCGCGCTGGGCGGCATTCGTCCGGCAATGGCGTTCGGCGCGGGATTCGTCGGGCTGTACGGCGTGCTCTACGGCATCTTGCAATCGGAAGATAACGCCCTTCTCATGGGCAGCCTGCTGCTCTTTGTCGTTCTTGCCGCCATCATGGCCGGTACCCGCCATCTGGACTGGTACCATCTTTCCAGCAGCAAAAATGCATGATACGAACCCGATTTCGTCTTTTTGACGTTTAACCGCGCGGCGCGGGACAATGTTTTTGTCCCGCGCCGCGCGTTTCAGGCGGGCTGAAACCTCCATTGCGGGCGTTCGCAAAAATGCATGACTTCACCCCCGCTTCACATGTGCTTCTTCGTCTGTTCACCTGTCGTCTTTACTCTGGCGGTGTGATCACTGACTGGAGAAACATGATGGACAAGACGCTGTTGTATAAACTGCTGGGGATCGCTTTTTTGAGCGCGCTGTTGATGGTTCCACTCACGATGATTCGGGAGCAGATTACCGCCCGGAGCAGCTATCAGGAACAGGTAAAAAGGGAAATCGCCCAAACTGCGGCGGGCGAGCAAACACTGGCGGGGCCGGTATTGGCAATTCGTTACCGGGTACGGATGCCGACGGGAACTTTCCAGGATGCGGAAACAGGCCAGATGATGCCCCGTTATGCCTTCCAACAGGAAGAGCGCACCGTTCTCCTGCCTGCCGACCGGCTGGATATCAAGGGCAAGGCGAATGTGGAGCAACGCTACCGGGGTATTTATCAGGCCCGGCTTTATCATATGGATCTGGCGCTTGAGGGCAAATTTACCGTGCCAGCCGACCTGACGCCTGCCAATCTGGAGGGCAGTCAACTGGTCGATGCCCGCGCCGTGCTGCTGATGGGCATTTCCGACCTGAATGGCGTGGATAACGATCCGGAAGCGCAAATCAATGGTCATACCCTGCGCTTTCAGCCGTCCGGGGATGAGCGCCTTGCCTCCCTGCTGCCCGGCAACGCGCTGGCAATAGAGCTGGGCAATGTGCCATCGGGACAGGTCAGCCATTTTAATTTTTCCATCCCGCTGATGCTGACGGGCACGGAGCATTTTTCCATCCTGCCAACCGCGCAGGTGAATGATATTCAGGTGGTTTCCGACTGGCGACATCCCAGTTTTCAGGGAAAACTGCCCAAATCCCGCGACGTTGGCAACCGGGGATTTACCGCGCAATGGAATATCATCTCCCGCCTCACCCGCCCACTGACTGACAGCGCCAAGGCGGCCAGCGCCACCGCGCCCCGGCAGGAGGCCGTGAGCATCGGCTTTATGGAACCGGTGAATATTTACCAGCAATCCGAACGGGCGGTGAAATATGGCATTCTGTTTATCGCGCTCACCTTTGCGGCGTTTTTTCTGGGCGAAATTCTGCGCCGCCAGCCCATGCACGTCATGCAATATTTGCTGGTCGGGCTGGCGCTGACGATCTTTTTTCTGCTGTTGATCGCGCTTTCCGAGCACCTGCCTTTCCTTTACGCGTACCTGGGCTCCGCTGTCGCCTGTATCGGGCTGATCACGGTTTACCTTTCCGGGGTTCTGGGCGCATGGGTTCCGGCGCTCAAATCCGGCGCGGGGTTTGCCGGACTGTATGGCGCGCTTTACGTGGTGCTGCAGGCGGAAGATGAGGCGCTGTTGATCGGCAGCCTGCTGCTCTTTGCCGTTCTCGCCGCCATCATGCTCAGCACCCGCCGTCTGGACTGGTACCAGCTCTCCAACGCCAGGCCGGAAAATTTCCAGCATCGAACCGGCAGCGCATGAGATGAAGTACGATTCCGCACTGTACTCAAAGTATTTTCCAATTCAGGAATGAGCCTGAAGAGAGGAGAAGGTGGAGTGGGTTGAAAGGTAGAAAGAGGTCAGTGTAAAGGACGGCGGAGGAAGTTGAAAGCGATTGGGATTTTGG
>JAISRR010000034.1 GCA_031273565.1 Zoogloeaceae bacterium
AACGCGCTCCCCGTGTTATACGGCGGATCAATAAACACACACTTCACCCGCCCCGAAAACTCCTGCTCCAACGCCTTCAAAGCCAACAGATTATCCCCGAAAATCAGCCGGTTATCGAAGCGGTCATCATCCGAAACCCGATGCTTCGCGTGATACGATTTTTCAGCATCTTCAAGCAAAATCCGCGCCTCCAACTTGGGCCGCTTCTCCTTCCCAATCCAGGTGAGTTCGAGTTTTTGTTTGGTCATATCAACGCAATAACTCGTTAAGATTGAGTTCATCAGAATTATTGACTCTACGCTTGTAGGCATCATCTGGCTTAGTGTTTCTGATTTTCCCAAGTTTTGGAACCGTTGTCGTTTTATTGAGCAACATAGGTTTCCCGCTATAGAGAACGACATAACGCTCTTCACAAATACCCAATTCCGCGCAATGGAATTCCTTCAGCAATCCCAATGCATAGCGCACAAACTGGCGTGTACTCTTGAACTGTCCTGCATAGCCACTAGGGTTATTTGATTTCAAATCAATATAAACGATCGTCAACTTTCCATCACAATTCATGACAATAACACAATCGCAGGCGCGGTGATGGTGATGATGTTCGCTTGCTGCCAAAAGCGGTGACATCCGTGCCTCTCTGCCGCGCCCTTTATCGGGTTCAAAACTGAACCAGTCGCCATTTGGAATCTTTAATGTCACTTTCTTCAAAACAGCTTGTGGGTCTGTTTCCTTGATTAAAACGTGCGTATACTGGGCACCATTAAAAGTGCAGCATGAGAGAGAATTCATGAGTTTTGTCATGCCTTCCGACAACATCAAAATTCTCCTTCGTACAGAATCTTTTCCTGAATCTCGTTCATGGCTTCAATCGTGTTATCAAAGCTTGTAACCTCAATGCCACGGTCTGGATAAATGTTTGCTTTCAGCAAGGTATTCGGCCCGCGCTTTCCATTCTTTCCCGTCATATACAGACGAATCCTGTCAGGATCAAGCAGTTCAGTGTCATCATACAGGTATTCCCGCTGGATGCTTTTTGTGTGTTCCGTTTTTTGGTTCAACATGATCAGGGTGTTGAATTCCTTGATCAGATAATCGCTATGCGTAGTAATAAATACCTTGATTCCCGCATTAACCAGACGGGCCACCAGCCGCGCGAAGGCTCGTTGATTTTTCGGATGCAGGTTCAATTCCGGCTCATCGATAATAAAAAGATCGCCTGGTTTGGCTTCGCATCGCAAATAAAACCCGACATCCAGAAGCGCACGTACACAACTGGAAGATTCATTCATGGTGAAACGCTTCTTCCCCGTCTGAAAGAATAGCCTCTTGTCCTTGACCCGATAGCTACCCCCGATTACGCCATTAAAGGCATCCAATATTTCAGGATGATCTTTCGCTAGGCTACTGACTTGTTTATCAATATCTTCAAGTTGGCGAACGAAATCGACATTATCCTCAACCGGCCAAGCATAGTCCGCGTCAATTTGTTGCAGTATCTTGAATGGATTGCGTTTCAACTCTTTTGAATCAATCTCGTTCAAGGCTTTCAACATCCTTGTCCGCGCCATATCCAGTTCCTTGCGAAAAATAGCTGCGCCGGTACGCTCCGCGCTTGCTATGCGTACAGAAGGCAGATATGGCGCAAAGACAATGTCGGCAATCGCATCCGTGATAAAATCGTTCAACATACCAAAAGAATTATGTAATTCTTCATCAGCAACAAGCATCTCCAGAATATTCCCGCCCTTCTCTTTACGGATTGTTGCCAGAAGTTTTCCTGCTGGCCCATTCTGAATCCTGCGCTGATAAGGTTTTTGTGTAAACTCTATCACATCAGTTGTGCTTGGCACAAAAACAGTATTTTTAAAAAATTCTGCATCTGTTGCGAATACGCGGTGTAAAATCTCCGAATATTTTTTACCGATAGACTCTAAAATATTATTAACTTTCCCGGAAAAAAGTTTCTGCAAGTCGAACTGATATTTCCCTTGCGCCACAGATCTGTTCAAGGTTACTTTTAAAAACATTTCCGCCAACAACTGTCGCCAAATCCGCAAAAAACCATAAATAGCATAGGTCGCGTAAGTTTTGCCTGTATTATTCTCGCCACAGATAACCGTCAAGTCGGCTATCTGGATGTCGGCTTCATCAAGAAGCCCTAGGTTTTCAAATTTGAATTGCATGTCAAGCTCCTAAAGAAGCATCCATTCTATCGTGAACAAAGCGATATCCTCCACCCGCTGCCGAAGCTGCGCCTCCAGCTGGTTAATGAGGTCGTTGCGCTGTATTTCCACCTCATTCTGCCGGTCGAACAGTTCCCGGCGCAGTTAGTACGTTTGCCTTCCAGTTCGCGCTGTTTCTCTTTTCTTCCAGCATCGGCGAGGCTGCGGCAGTACGGCGGACTTCCTTGACTTCCTGCTCCAACCCGAGCTTCAAGTCGTCCGCCCAGGCAAAGTGGCGTAGCCCGTCGATCTCGTTCGAGATGGTATCGCGCTCGCCTGGGTTCGGCGCGGCGGAATCCGGCCTGGCCGTTGCTGCGCTCGCCGAACTCCTCGGCGGTTTCGTCGAGTGATTCGTAATCTTCGTCCAGTTCGTTGGCCAGAATCACCCCGCGCGAGAGGGGGTTGCGACAGGCGAAGAGCGCCGCGTCGACTTGATGCGGGTTCAGGTCGATTTGCGCATCGACCAGCGTCGAGGCCAGCGACTCCACGGAATCGCCCGCCGCACGACGGGTCAACAGCCATGCGATGTATTGGCTTTGATGGGGCGTTAAAAGTTGCTGTGTCATCTATCCTCTTCATCTCGCCATCGCGTCTGCGGCCTTGTCGCCTGATGCAGCAGCGAGGCTCCATGTTGTTCAAGCACGCCGACAAGGCGCTTTTGCCGCCCGGTCAGGAGCGTGGGCGTCCGCCCGCCTTCCGGGCGAATCTCTTGCAACAGTTCTGCCGCCTGCCCGGTCGTCCAGGCGTAGGGGCGCTGGTAATCCGGAATCTCGATCGGGTAGCTGCCCGCGAAAATTTCGCGGATCAGCTTGTCGTAGACTTCAAGTGTCTTGGCCATCGTGGTTGTTCTTCCCTTATTGTTTTTTCTGGTTCGCTGGCGCTTGATAGCCGGGCGCGAGCTTGGCGTTCTCGACGCCGTACAGGGCCAACGGGTCGGCCAACCACAGGCGGTACTGCTCATCGGTGAGGCGGTGGTCGGGCGAGCAGTCCACGCTCCAGCGCAACAGCATGTATCCGGCGACCGCCGCGCGCACGCGCATGTGGATCACGCCATCGGTCATGGCGTAGTCCATGCGGATGATTTCTGGCCGGGCCAGACGCGGGTGCGGCACAAAATCCAGCTCGACGATGCGTGTCCACTGGATGTCGTTGTCCGGGCGCTCGTGGGGCTTGGGTTCTTCGTCGAGCAGCGCGGGCGCTTCGATGCGGGTGACGACGAAATCGCGGAACTTGCCGCTCTTGCAGTCGAAGGCGCGGACATGCCAGCGCAGGCCAGTGTCCACGAGGGCGAAGGGCACGATGACCCGCTGGGTTTTGCCGCTGCTTATGGAGTGGTAGCGGATGGCGACCGGGCGCTTGGCGTGGATGGCCCGGCAAATGGGAGCCAACACGTCCATCCTGGGGTTGGAGAGGGCCGTGGGCGATTCGCACGGCAACAGCGACGTGGGCGTTGTGTTCAGGCTGTCGCCGAAGCCCAGTGCCAGCGAGGACAACACGCGCTGCGGGACGTGCTCGAACAGCGGCGCAAAGGGTTTGCCGATGCGGTACACCTTGCTGCTGCCATCGAACTCGATGTTCTTCGGGGCGATCTCGCGGTACAGCGCCAGATCGCGGGTCGCGCCCGCAGGGGCGACGCCAAAGCGGTCGATCAGGTCGGGACGGCCTATCTCGCCGAGGAAGTAGAGCCGGAAGTCGATGTAGGCCAGCCGCTCACGCTGGGCGTGGCTCAGGCGCTCGACGCGCTGTGGGTGCATGGTTGAAGGTTCCTTACCCGCGACCAGCATCGGCCATTCCGGAGGTGGAGGTTCGACAATTCATGATTCGTCATCATACATCATCAAAGTGATGATGTTATGCGCGCGTTGTTGGTCTATGCGCAAACGGGCGGACTGATTCGGCCAAATTCCTGACCCTGATTCAGTACAACAGAAATTCGCGCCGCTCTTCTTCCCAGAGGGTTTCATCGGTGCAGGCCAGCGTCTCCAGATCTTCCGGTTTGGCGGTCGGGTCATCCACCCATTCACGCAGCAGGGGACTGCCGTTAATCAGGTCGATGGGCAGGCGGTCGAATTCGTATTCGTAGGCGAAATCCCGCCACAGGGGGTAATCGGGTTGCAGGCGGCGCAACGCTTTGAAGGCGAGCGCTTGCAGCCGCCAGGGGCGGAAGGCGTGGTGATGGTAGGCGGCGCAATCCTGTTTCACGTGAAACGGCTCTACATGCAATTGCAGGCCGTGACAAAGTTTTCCGGCGTGTTTGTGAAAGGTCGGCTCAAACCAGCATTCGCGCAGGACACAACCTTGCAGCCAGGCAGGGGCGAGTTTTTGCATCTCCACCATGAGGGCGCGGGCGTCGAGATCCGGCGCGCCAAAAAGTTCCAGCGGGCGCGTGGTGCCGCGTCCTTCTGAAAGCGTCGTGCCTTCCAGCAACACCGTGCCCGCATAGGCGCGCGCCATGAAAAGATTGGGCGCGTTGGGGCTGGGATTAATCCAGGCGCGGCGCAGCAGCGGCCAGCCGTAACCCGGCGCGGCTTCCGGCTGCCAGCCCTGCATGGCGATAATTTCGCAATCCACTTCCAGTTTCAGGGTGGCGATAAACCAGCGCGCCAGTTCACCCAGCGTCAGCCCGTGACGCATGGGCAACGCGCCCGCGCCGACAAAACTTTCCCAACCGGGTTTGAGGCGCAAACCTTCCACCGGACGACCGACGGGATTGGGACGATCCAGTATCCAGACTGCCTTGCCGTACTGCGCCGCCGCTTCCAGCACATAACGCAGGGTGGTCAGAAAGGTGTAGATGCGGCAGCCCAGATCCTGCAAATCGACCAGCAACACATCAAAATGCGCCAGCATGCGCTCGGTCGGGCGGCGTGTTGCCCCGTACAGGCTGAACACGGGAATGCCCGATTGCGGGTCAATAAAATCCGTTGATTCGACCATATTGTCCTGTTTGTCGCCGCGCAATCCATGCTGCGGGCCAAAGGCGGCGGTCAGACGCATGTCGGGCAATCGGGCGATGGCGTCCAGCGCATGGGTCAACTCCGGCGTCACGGAAGCCGGATGCGCCAACAGCGCCGTCCGCTTGCCCACAAGCGGACGGCGCAGGTTTGCGTCGGCAAGAAAACGGTCGAGTCCGAAAAGTGTCATATCAGGAAAGTCGCAGGGTGAAATTGTCGGGATGATGAAAATCCGGCTGACCCGCCGGGTGTTGCAGGGCATAGTAAGCAAGGCGGGCATCCACATTTTCCAGCACCACGGCAAGCGCCAGTTGCAGAGGGTCAGCGGGCAGGAGGGCGGCGGGCAGGTGGAGTTGCAGATTCAGGAGGTTGGGCGCGTGTTGCCAGCGCATTTCTGGTGCGGGCAAAGCAGGCGATGCGGCGCGTTGGCGGTAGTCGGAAAAATCGAAAACCGCCCATTGCCCGTTGGGAGAAAAATTGTATTCGCGGTAGGCGCGTGTTTCTGCCGTCGCCAAAAAAACTTCGCAGCAGCTATGCGCCCAAAGCTGGTCGGCGGTAAGGTTTTGTTCTGGCGCGGGAAAACGAAAGGCAGAGAGGTTGCCGCGCAGATCGTAATCCAGATATAGACCGGCAGCGTCCCGCGTGGCCGCGACTTCGATGGCTTCCATTTCCGGAGCGGGAAAATCAGGATGCGCTCGCAGCATCGTGGAAAAAGCAGCGGAAAAGCGCGGCGGTTTCATGTTGCCGCCCGCCGCAAGCGGTCATGAATCGCGTTCCACGTGAAACCAGGCGGAGGCGTTTCCACCACAATCAGGTCGAGCGCCGCCGCGTCCAGTTCGCGCAGACTGGCGTAAAGACGCTGGGCGTATTGCGTCGGATCAGCGGACAGAACGCGACAAAGCGCGCCAGGGTCTTTCGGCGGATGCAACGCCAGTACGCCGCAACGTCGTCCGGCGGCGCGTTGTTGCGCGAGAAAATCCGGCAACGTCGCCGTATCCACGAGGCGCAACGGCGTGGTCGGCGCGTAGTGGGAGGCCAGCGAACCGGAAACGCGCGGCGCGGTCGCTGCGGATTTTTTGTCGCGTTGTTGCGGCATGACGCCCAACACCTTGGCAAGGGTCGGCGCGTCCAGTCCGCCGGGGCGCAGAATTTCCGCGCCGTGCACAGCCAAACGGGAAAGGTCAAGAATGGTGGATTCAATGCCCAGCGAACACGCGCCGCCATCCAGTATCAAGGGGACGCATTCCCCCAGTTCCGCGTGCACATGCGCCGCCGTGGTCGGGCTGATGCGTCCGAAACGATTGGCCGAAGGCGCGGCTACGCCACCCTGCGGCGAGACAGCGGCAAAAGCCCGGATCAGCCGCAAGGCCAGGGGATGCGCGGGAACTCTCAACCCCACCGTATCCTGTCCGCCTGTCACCGCCATCGGCACCCAATCCTGTTTTTTCAGGATCAGGGTCAGCGGCCCCGGCCAGAAGGCCGCTGCCAGTTTGTGGGCAACCGGAGGAATGTCTGTCGCCCAACGCTCCAATCCCTTTACGTCGGCAAGGTGCACAATCAATGGATGATCGGCAGGCCGTCCTTTGGTGGCGAAAATTTTTTGCACCGCCGCAGGATTGGCCGCGTCCGCGCCCAGACCGTAAACCGTTTCGGTGGGGAAAGCGACCAGTTCTCCCGCCTGTAACAAGGCGACGGCTTTCTGGAGGGCAGAGGGGTTCGGCATGGGAAAAACAACGAGATCGGAAAGGAGAGAGCGTACCTTCTCCAGCGCGTGGAGGGAAGGTTGTTTTATGTGTCTGTTCGTCCAGTCCAGGCAGGGATGTCTGACAGAGGGTTCACGGCGGAGCGCAATTACGCTCCTCACCCCCGCTTTGGCAGGGCGCTTTGGCAGGGCGTTTTGGCAGGGCGTTTTGGTAGGGCGTTTTGGTAGGGCGTTTTCTCCGAACGCGCCGCATGGTAAACAACGGCGCTTTCGGAGAAAGCGCCCTACCTTTTCGTCGTATATTGAGGCAGGACAGGTTCAGGCAGGATGGTTCAGGTAGAGCGACATCGAAGAACGCGCCGCATGTCAAACAAACGGCGGTATCGTGGATCCCGCCATACCGGCTGCATGGCGGTGCGTTCAGCCCGGAAATCCGTTTTTGTGCCGGCGCGACCGGGCATAGGCGATGGTCGCGAGCGCCGCAAGCCCCAGAAGCGGCAGGGTAAGCACGTTGATTGTCGGCCAGCCCAGTCGCGCCAGCAATTGTCCGGCGCATAGCGCGGCCAACGCTGAACAGGCGAAGGTCATGAATTCACTGGCAGCTTGCGTTTTTGCGCGTTCGGCGGGTTGGCAGGATTGCGCCAGCAAAGTCGTGCCGCCGACAAACATGAAATTCCAGCCCACGCCCAGACAGGCGAGCGCGGCGTAAAAAAACGTCAGATCGGTCGATATCATGGACAGCGCGCCACATAATGCCGATAGCGCAATTCCCGCGCCGATGATGCACAGGCTGCCCCAGCGTCGGATCAGATACGCGGAAAACAGCGATGGCGCGAACATGCCGACCATGTGCCACTGGATGACCGCTGCGCCATCGTCAAGCGCATGGCCGCAGGCCACGACCGCAATGGGCGTCGCCGTCATCACAAACATCATGACCGCATAGGCGATGGTGTTGTTGCAGAGCGCGGCAATGAAAATCGGCTGGCGGACGATCCGGGAGAGCGGGCGCGGCGGCGATGATCGCGTTGCGTCGGGATTCAACGATTGCGTGGGCGGCGCAACGTCACGATAACCCAACGCCAGAAGCGCCATCGACAAAACCCCCAGCCCCGTTACCAGCGCGTACGAACCGGCAAACATGACCGGCGTCAGCCAATCCCGGCTCCACGCCGCGAGGAAGGGGCCAAACAGGGCCGCGACCACGCCGCCGGTCAATACCGTGGCAATGGCGCGGCTTTTCGCTTCCATTCCGACCGCATCGGCCGCCGCGAGCCGGTAATATTGCGCGAACGCCTGAAACACCCCCACCGCCGCCGTGCCCAGACAAAAGACCCAGAACGAATGATGGAAGATGGCCCATACCGAGATCGCCCCGCCCAACGCGCCAATTCCCGCGCCCAGCACGAACCCCGCCCGCCGGCCAACGCGCCCCATCAGCAGGGACGCCCCGACCGTGGTCAGCGCCGCCGCAGTGGTAATCAGCGCAAAAGGCAGGGTCGCCAGGGTTTTGTCGGCGGCGAGCTGATAGCCCACCAGCCCGGTCAACGTGAGGTCGATGGACAACGACAAGGTATAGAGCGCCTGACAAAACGCCAGCACCCATACATTTTTGTCACGCTGCCCGGAGGGGTGCGCACGCTCGGCGGCAATATCCATGGCCTGTTTCACCCGATATTTTGATCGAGATAGTGAAGCGTCGTTGAGGAAGAGGCGGGGCGTATGTTATTGGCAATCCCGTTGCCAACTGTCAGGATACGGGCAATTCATGCGCAACTTTTTCCTTTTCAATGCTGCCCTTCTTTGGGCAGCCTGTCTCTGCGCTGCAATTTTTTCCTCCTCTGCCTTGCGCCCGGCTGCCGCACGCGCCGCTTCTTCGCGTTTGGCTTCCTGATTCACCCGTTCGGCGGCGACTTCACGCGCGTGGCGTTCGCGCTGCATTACTTCCAGCTTCGCTTTCATGTCCTTCAGTTCGTCGGCTGGCGAGGCGGGAGAGGGCGTGCTTCCTGTGGATTCGGGGGGGGCGAGCGTACTCGCCGCGCCAGAAGGACAAGGCGTGTCGGAAATGGTCAGCTTGCCACCGGCAACACACTTGTAAGTTTCCGCGCCCGCGCCGCCGGCAGCGATGGCGCAGGCCAGACTCGTCAGCACCAAAACGGGTTTCATGATGTATTCCTTTCCTGGCCGACAGCAGTTAAGCAGATCACCAATGACCACCTCAGTATAGGCATGGCGGCATGCTTTACGCCTGAGCGCAGGGCGTTTTGCGCTCACACCTTGAAATGTTGCAGGGTGGCGCTGACTTCGCCGCTCAGTTGATTGAGATGTTTGGCGTTGCTCGACGCTTCTTCGGCAGCGGCGTTGTTTTCGTCGGTCATTTGCGCGATGCTCTCCACATGACGCGCCACATCGTGACTGGCCTGGCTCTGTTCCTTCAGCGCGTCGGAAATTTCCCTCACCGCGTTCGACACCTTGACAGCTTCTTCGCGGATGCGCTTCATCCGTTCACCCGCTTCCTGCACCAGCGATTGACCGTTTTCCACCTGACTGACCACCTTGGACATTTCCGCGACCGCCCCACTGCTTGAAGTCTGGATTTTCCCGATCATGCCGCTGATGTCCACCGTCGATTGCGCCGTGCGCTCGGCCAGCTTGCGTACTTCGTCGGCCACCACCGCGAAGCCCCGACCCTGTTCCCCCGCCCTTGCCGCTTCGATCGCCGCGTTCAGGGCCAACAGATTCGTCTGGTCGGCCACTTCCTTGATGACATTCACCACGCTCGTGATCTGGCGCGATTCCTCACCCAGCGTTTCGATGACGTTTGAGGCGTTGGAAACAATCTGCACAATGGAGGTCATTTCATCGCAGCTCTGCCCGATGATCTGATAACCCTGTTCGGAAATCTCGCCTGCCTCCTGCGCTGTCGTTCGCGCTTCCGTGGCGCTGCTGGAAATGGTGCTGATGGAGACGCTCATCTCCTCAATGGAAGCGGCCATCGCCGATGAGGAATTACTCTGGCTCGCCGAGCTTTGCGCGACCTGATCGGCGGCGGTTGAGACCGATTCCACGGTCATGCTGACTTCGTCGACCTGTGTCTGGATGGTCTGGAAAGCGGACTGGAGTTTACCCATCATGTAGTCGAAAGACTGCGCCATCTCACCGATTTCATCTTTGGCGCTGTTATCCAGGCGCAAGGTGAGATCGAGATTCTCCGCCACGCGGGAAATCATATCCCGCGCCTTGTTTAAAGGCCTGATCGCGGTGCGCATGATGGAGAAGGTGAAACCGCCCAACACCAGGATGGCAAGCACGATAATCACCCCCATCGTCATGAGAGACCTTTTCGCGCTGTTCACTGCGCCTTCTACCGCCTGGTCGCTGAGTTGGCCTTGCCGGATAATGAGTTCATCAAGCGTTGTCTGCAATTGCACCGTCGGCGCGCGCCGTTCCGTATTGCCTTTATGGATGCGCACAAAGACATCCTGAGACACTCTGCCGGATGGGAGGGCTGAATCCAGTATGTCGAGCGCTTCCTGATCGTATTTGATCCATTGCTTCCATTGCGACTTGAAGTTATTCCAGATTCCCTTTCCCTCTTCCGTAATCGGGAATTTATCGAAGCCTTGCACGTACTCATTCGCGTTATTGATCGCGGTTGCCAACTCTTTCCTGAGGCGCTGCAATTGTTCTTTTTGCGAGACGGGATTCGTGTCGTTTTGTTGCATCACAATTGCATTGCCGCGCCGCACGAGATTGTGAATTTCCCCGCGTATTCGCAGCAAGTATTCCGTTTTCGGCATTTGAACCGTACTCAGTGTGCGAAACATCATCTCATCGGCGCGCAGCGACAACATGCCGACCACCGCGATGGAAGTCATGCCCAGCATGGCGATAACCACAAGAATAATGACCCTGTGCTTGACTTTCATGATGTTTTCTCCTCGTCTTTCCGCTGCGACCCTTCATATTTATTCAATTCCCTTTGGACGCGTCAATACAGGAAGTGTTACGGAGTGTTAGGAGCTGTTTTAAAAACAGGCGCGAGAACGGTTTTGCCGGATGATGATTACGGATGACGTGCAGGGCGCGATGTGTCCGGGCGATCGGATGGAGGCGCAATGGAAGCGTTTGGCGGCGCACCGGGTCGGGCAGATGCCGGAAAGGTCGTTGTTTTGCTCAAAAAATCCGAAGGTTTTCGCTGATGTCCTTGAACGTTTCCTGAAATCTCGGTGAATTTGCGTCTTCGTTGGTCACGTTGCGGATGTAAATCTCCAATACGCGGTCGGGGTATTTTCTTTTAATGCCGGCGTATATTTCGGGGTCGCTTTCGCCGGAATCGCCGACCAGAATAAATTTCCGCTTTGGGTAGGCGGCGAGGAGTTTTTCCACGGAACGGTTTTTGTGGGCGATCACCGTTTTCCTGTTGGGCGCAAGGTCGCGCAAATCGGTTGCGTCGCGCAGATGAAAACTGCCCTCGGGAAATTGCTCGCGGGTGAAAAATTCGGCGAGCGCCGGATAAAGATGCGCGGGACTTGCCGAAACATAATGGAAGGCGGGGTTTTCCAGTTGCGCGAAAGCCGGGAATAATTTCTGGATGCCTTCTGTTGGCGTGTAATCGTTGAGAAAGGTATTTTGCAGCAGCGCCTTTTTATCCCGCACATTGGAAACCTTGATGGTGTCGTCAATGTCGAGAATGATTGAAACGCCCTCGGGCGCGGCGTGAATGACAAAACTTTGATGATGGTTGTCAGGATATTCCGGGTTGTGTACGGCAAATGCAATTTTTCCCGGCGCGTTGTGATTGAGGGTGAAAATTGCCGTGCTTTTACCATCTTTTGTTTTGGGCATGGCATGAATATCGCCATTCGCAAATTCGACCGAGAATTCCCGCCCGCTTTTAAAATCCGCCTGAAAAAGTCCGGTGCGCCAGGCGTAGCGTTCTTTCTGTTCCGGTGGCAGCGTGTCCAAATCGACATCCAGGTAGGTGGCGAACATGCTGGAGATGCCCGGCAGTCGTTCTTTTTCGTAAACGAAGGCGTTGATTTCCGCGACCTGCGCACCGTTCACCTCGTAAGCGATACCGGGAATGAGCAACACATGATCGTCTGCTTCCAGTTTCGCCGCATACAGTGGCGCGTTCAGGCAAAGCATGAGCAGCAGAAAACAGCCTGTCAGTTGCCGCAGGAGCGGGGAAGGGCAGTGCATGGCGTGCCTCGCGGGTCAGGGATACGACAAAAATTCCAGCCGTTCCTTCGCCCATGTTTTTTCATCGGACGGGCCGGGTTTCCCGATCATCCGACATTGCCGCCGGGACGTCTACCCCTTCCCGCCACAACGGATCATCGAAGCAGGGCGACGTAGCGCCTTGAAGGCCAGAGCCTGGCGAAAGGCGCGATGATTGCAGGCGGAATGTTTCACGTGAAACGATGGCGTCACGTGAAACGGCGCGAATGTCTCCTGGGAGCGCGGGGCTTCCTCCCCGCTTCATCGTAAAACTAACTCCGGTTTGAAACCCCGCCCTTCAGGGCGGTGGGAGCCAACCCCGGCCTGAAGGCCTGTCGCTAATTTCTTGCTTCGTGAACCATGCGGGGCAGAAGCCCCGCGCTCCCGGAATCGTAGCCTGAGCGCCCGACACAAAACCACCGAACCCCGCTCTCACTGTCAGGCTTGTCGGGACGGCCTGTTCTGAAGGCGATCTGAAAGTCAAATGCGATTGCCCTGATCATGTTGCCGACAGCGCCCGGATGTCACCCCATTTCGGGCGGCATTTGCAAAGCTTTCCGCATGCTCAATGCCCTTCGAGCCAATGTCGTATCGCTTCCTGCCCGCCATCTCGCATATCCGCTCAATCATGCCGATCCCCCGCAAGTCTTCGGACAAATCTGCCGGATTTACAACACACGTCATAAACTGCTGATTGTTAACGCGTTTTTCGAAAGGCGATACGACATCTGCGTGTGCGATGGCCTTCTTTGGCGCGTGTTTTATGGTATTGGGGATGGTTGAATCTGCTAAAATCCAGTCCTTTCAAGGGAAAACGGGGCGGCTCCCGTTTGCGGAGGGCGACGATGGCAGCACAAATTCTCGATGGTAAGGCGCTGGCGCAGGAATTGCGCGCCGGGTTCAAGGAACGGACGGCGGCGCTGGCGGCCAGAGGGCACAAACCCGGTCTGGTGGTGATTCTGGTCGGTGAAGATACGGCTTCGCAGGTCTATGTCAGAAACAAGGTCGCCGCCTGCGAATCCGTGGGACTCTATTCCGAAAAACTCGTTTATCCCGCCGATGTCAAGCCGGTTGTGGTGCTGGATAAAATCGCCGAACTGAACGCCGACCCCAGGGTACATGGCATTCTGGTGCAATTGCCGCTGCCCGCGCATTTCGATGAGGCGGCGGTACTGGAAGCCATCGCCGCCGAAAAGGACGTGGATGGGTTTCACGCCGAAAACGTCGGCGCGCTGGCGCAGGGTAATCCGCGCTTCATTCCCTGCACGCCCTACGGCGTAATGAAAATGTTTGAGAAGGGTGGCGTCGATCTCTCCGGCAAGGAAGCCGTGGTGATTGGTCGCTCCAACATCGTCGGCAAGCCGATGGCGCTGTTGCTCATCAACGCGGGCGCGACGGTGACGGTGTGCAACTCGCGCACGCGGGATTTGCGGGCGCACACCCGCCGCGCCGACATCATCGTGGCCGCCGTGGGAAAACCCCGTTTCGTGACCGCCGACATGGTTAAACCCGGCGCGGTGGTGATCGACGTGGGCATCAACCGCCTGCCGGATGGCAGATTGTGCGGCGACGTGGATTTTGAGGGTGTGAAAGAAATCGCGGACTGGATTACGCCGGTGCCCGGCGGCGTCGGGCCGATGACGATTACCATGTTGCTCGCCAACACCATCGAAGCGGCGGAACGGAAAGCCGGAATATGAGCGCGCAACAACCTCTCATCGGCGTTGTCATGGGTTCTGATTCCGACTGGCCGACGATGCAAGCCGCCGCTGTCATCCTCAAGGATTTCGGCGTGTCCTTCGAGGCCAAAGTCGTCTCCGCTCACCGCACGCCCGACCTGCTGTTTGCATACGCCGAAAGCGCAAAAGCGCGCGGCCTGAAAGCCATCATCGCCGGAGCGGGCGGCGCGGCGCATCTGCCGGGCATGCTGGCGGCCAAAACCGTTGTGCCGGTGCTGGGCGTGCCGGTGCAATCGCGCGCGCTCTCCGGCGTCGATTCGCTGCATTCCATCGTGCAAATGCCCAAAGGCGTGCCGGTCGCCACCTTTGCCATCGGCGAAGCGGGCGCGGCCAACGCGGCGCTTTTCGCCATCGCCATGCTGGCGAACGAAGACGCGGCGCTGTTCGCCCGCTTGCAGGATTTTCGCCGCGAGCAGACGGAAAAAATCCTCGCCATGAAACTGCCGGAAGCCTGAGCCTCCATGCACGATGTCTACCTTGCGCTGGCGATTATGGCCGAAGTCGTGGCGACTTCGACCCTCAAGGGCACGGCGGGTTTTACCCGGTTATGGCCGTCCGTGATCGTGGTTGTTGGCTACGCCGCTTCGTTTTATTGCCTGTCGCGCGTGCTGGAGCGGTTGCCGGTCGGCGTGATTTATGCAATCTGGTCGGGCGCGGGCATCGTGCTGGTCTCGCTTGTGGCGTGGTGGATTTACGGCCAGAAGCTGGATTTTCCCGCCGTGCTCGGCATCAGCTTCATCGTGGTCGGCGTCGCCATCATCAATCTTTTCTCCAAAACGCTCCAGCACTGAACACAATGGCCTGCATTATTCTCCCCCCCGCCACGCTTGGCATGTTGGGTGGCGGTCAACTTGGTCGCTTCTTTGTCGCCGCCGCGCACGAACTGGGCTACAAGGTCTGGGTGCTTGACCCGGACAGGGATAGCCCCGCCGGACGCATCGCCGACCGTCACCTTTGCGCCGCTTACGAAGACCCCGCCGCGCTGGAGGAACTGGCGGCCACCTGTGCCGCCGTGACCACCGAATTTGAAAATGTGCCCGCCGCCACGCTTGCGATGCTGGCTGAAAAAATTTCAGTACGCCCGTCGGCAAAAGCCGTTGCCATTTGCCAGAACCGCATCGCCGAAAAAAGTTTTTTGCGCGCGGGCGGTTTTCCGCATGGCGATTTTGTGGGGGTGAGCAGCGAAGCCGATATCGAACAAGCCAACGCGGGCCTCTTCCCCGGCATCCTGAAAATCGCCCGTTTGGGTTATGACGGCAAAGGGCAGCGCGTCGTCGACAGCCGCGCCGCCGCACTGACGGCGTTCCGCGCCTTCAAGGGTGAGCCTTGCGTGCTGGAACAAAAACTGAAACTGGATTATGAAATTTCCGTGGTGCTGACGCGCGATGAAGAAGGTCATATCGCCACCTTTCCCGCTGCCGAAAATCAGCATACGAATGGCATTCTCGATGTCTCCATCGTTCCTGCCCGTTCCGATGCCTGCCTGTCGGGCGATGCGGCGGACATCGCCGGACGCATCGCCGCGAAGCTGGCATACATCGGTGTGCTGGCGGTGGAATTTTTTGTGAGCGGGGGCAGGCTCTACGTAAACGAAATGGCCCCGCGCCCGCATAACAGCGGTCACTACACGCTCGATGCCTGCGTGACGAGCCAGTACGAGCAGCAGGTGCGCGCCCTCTGCGGCCTGCCGCTGGGCGAATCCCGCGCGCATTCGGCCTCGGTGATGGTGAATCTTCTGGGTGATTTGTGGCGTCCCGAACCCGACTGGTCTGTCCTGTATGCCGTGCCCAATCTGAAACTCCATCTCTACGCCAAACTGAGCGCCAAACCGGGGCGCAAGATGGGGCATTTCACCGTAGTGGGCGACAGGTTGGACGAAGTGCTGGAAACGGCGCTGGCCGCGCGGCGGGATATCGGTATTAAGGACAATTGAATACAACCGGGAGAAATGCAATGAACCGTTTTGCTTTGAGTGTTTTCGTGACGCTGGCCGCTGGATGTGGATGATGTCTGCCGCCTCCACGCACAATGTGTTTCCAGGAAGCTGACCGCGCGGGAAAACTATCGTCCCACGGGGTATATGTTTTTTGGCTATTATCCAATGAATCGGGATCAGGATTTGGTCTCTGCGAGCAATCCCGTCGAGCCGTAATAAAGGAGCGATAAAATGGTAAAATTTTCGCGTTTAGGCATGGCTCAAGCGCAAATAGACGCACTCTCAAAGCGTGGAATTACTTACGATAAAACAACAAAAAAACAGTTATTGTGCGCATATGATTTCAGCGAAAAGCCCTCACACGGCGATGTTGAACGGTTTGAAATCACAAACACTCTAAAGCTGCCCGGAGATTACGCCACGTTTTTAATGAAATACAACGGAGGCTACCCCGACCCCGATACCATTACGGTAAAATCAGGATTTGAAATTGTCATTAAGAGATTTAACGCGATGGTTACACCGCTTGTGTCGGCAAGATTGGAGACCAATTATCATGCGTATCAAGGACGTATTCCAAAAGGATTTTTACCTATCGCTTGTTCGGTTTCAGGCGATATTTTATTGTTATTCCATTTCCAAATCTAAAGTGAATTAATAATCCAAGGCCATGCGACGATGGATCGAACACGCTGATGGTCATTCTCCATCTCCCGAAGGGCGACCTCCAAATGGTTTTCCAAGGCATTGAGGCTATCAAAGACGCGGTTGTGGAAAGACTTCTCGCGCAGTTCATCCCAGAGATGTTCAACGGGATTGAGTTCGGGTGAGTACGGCGGCAACT
>JAISRR010000046.1 GCA_031273565.1 Zoogloeaceae bacterium
CGGCCCCTTCGGCGAATTCTTCGCCCGCGACACCAACGCCGAAATGGTCTTCATCGGCGGCGGCGCAGGCATGGCCCCGATGCGCTCGCACATCTTCGACCAGTTAAAACGCCTGAAAACGAAACGCAAAATCAGCTTCTGGTACGGCGCCCGCTCCATGCGTGAAGCCTTCTATATCGAAGAATTCGACCGCCTGCAAGCCGACAACCCCAACTTTACCTGGACTCTGGCGCTTTCCGACCCCCTGCCCGAAGACAACTGGACAGGGCCAACGGGCTTCATCCACAACGTGCTGTATGAAAACTATTTAAAAGGCCATTCAGCGCCAGAAGACTGCGAATTCTACATGTGCGGGCCACCAGTGATGAATTCGGCGGTCATTAAAATGCTGCTGGATTTGGGGGTGGAGCGGGAGAACATTTTGCTGGATGATTTTGGGGGATAGGCATAACATGGGTTACAGCCTTCACTACACGCGCAAAGAATTCTGTTCTGATCCGAAAGTACCTGAACGATGAGTAGCGATTCATCCACAGTTCCGACAGACGTTTCCGTTTCATGGAAAATCCGCTATTTTTCCTATGTGCTGTTGGGCGTAACGGTCTTGTTGGTATTTTTTGAGTTCAAATACAACACGGCGCTGCTGTCCAGTATCAGCGACCCGAACACCACGCCCGCCCAGGCAGATGATTTGTCCCAGCGCGGAAAATTGCTGGCTTCCTTCGGGCTGACATGGGCGCTTTTCCGCAATCTGCTGTTCAAGGCGCGTCATTTTATTGTCGGTGTGCTCGGGTTGGCGCTGATTACCTTTGCAGGTTATTGGGCGCTGGATACGCTCTATGACAAAGTGATTGACAGCCTCAAGCCGGAAATCAAGGTGATGGGATTCAATCTGTTGTCCTATCGGCACGATCTCCTGACGGGCGAACTGGAAGACCCCGATATTCCCCGTGTCGAAGATGAGCCTGTCACCGGGAAAATCTTCATGGGCGCTTTTCCGATTGTACTGCTTGATGACCGCTTCATGGTGCCCGCGCAGGATATTGTGGCGCGCAAGGCAGACGAAAAACAGGCTGAAGTGCTTGAAATATCAGAAGAAAAATGGAACGACTATGCAAAAAACATGACGGCTTTGCGCGCTGCGTATGATCGATACATTGATTCCAGTCGCAAGGTCTCCGGCAAGGGCCTTGAGGCAGATTGGGCGAATTATCGCGGCGAGATGGAAAAACTCACCGCCGCCTACGAGCGTTACCATGACGCTTCCCTCCGGGCACACGGAAAAGCCAATCTTGAGCAGGAGTGGGCAAGGTATAACGGGAATATGAACAGCATTCGCACGAGCTATCGCGAATACATCAACAACTCCCGGCGTGCGGAGCGTTACGGCAGTCGGGGCGCTGACGAATTTCGGCGACAATCGGGGGGCATGAGTCCGAATTCACATTTGCCCATTGCCCAGTTTCCGGCGTTAATCAAGCGTTCTTCGCATCCCAAAGCCAGCCAGATCCGGCAATCCGAGTCGCGTATCATCGGACAGCATTATGACGGAAAGCCGATTTACGCCAGGGAAATGCCTTATTTCATGGGGCGCGCCGACTTTTACGGCTGGATTGCCCGTCGCGCGGCGGAAGGTCTGGTCTCGGCAGGTTTGCCCGCCGATCCCCGTTTATCCAAAGTCGGGTTTCTGGCCTTACTCAGGGAATCAAACGCGCAAAGCGGCAAGGAATTACGCCAGCATGAACAGCGCGAAATTGGTCAACGCAAGGATGGAACGCCGGTACTCGCTGGCGAGATGCCCTATTTTATGGAGCGCCCCGCTTTTTACCAGTGGTCAGCCAATCTGGCGAATGAATCCATGCTCGCGCTTGGCCTGCCACCAGACGAACAATGTTCCCTGCAGGAATTTGTCGAGTTGTTGCGTAATTCTCCTGGCAAAGAAGGACAACGCCTGCGCGAAGCGGAACAGCAACTGGTGACCAAACGCCCGGACGGTAGCGAGTTGCTGGTCAGGGATGTGCCCTACTTTATGAACGAGCGGGAATATCATGACTGGGTCATTGCCGAAGCCGAAAGCATGAAGGCGATGGCAATGCCGACCACAGAAACGGTAGACGAACTGAAAAACATCAAACAGGTTAATGCCGCGATCTTCATTCCGCCGATGGCGATTATTTCCAGCCTGACCAGCGCATTGGTCAATGCAATTTCAATCGTCCTGTTTCTCGCCGCGACCGTTTTGTCCCTGAGTGGCGTCACTGCGCCCGTTGGTCGCGCCATCAAAAAATACAGCATTGTGCTGATGCTGTCCATGTTTGCCCTGTTGGTGTCGTTGATGCCTTCCCATATCTTTCATCAGGGAACGGCGCTGTATGATCTGGAAACAAAGTTGCATCAGGAAGTGGGTGTGGCTGCAAAATTGTGGTCGCGGTTGAGTAATATTCAGAAATATTTTTTGTGAGTGAAATATCATGAAAATCGTTAACAAGGCCATTCCCCTGTTACTGGCAGGGTCGTTGATTACATTTTCGTCCGGGTGTTCGGATTTGCCGATTTCCAAAGAAATTCAGGGAACGCTGGGCGGTGCAGTGGTTGGCGCTGCCGTGGGGGCGAAAGCGGACGGTAAACACGGCGCGATCATCGGTGGCCTTATCGGAGGCTTTATCGGGAACCGGATCGGTTCCTATCTCGACGAGGAAGACAAGAAAAAATTACAGCAACTGGAAATGAAGGCGCTGGAAACAGACGAGTCTCAATCTTTTATTGCGAACAAGTCCAAAGAAGAGGTCACGATTACGCCGGGGCCGACAACGCGTGAAACTCTGGCAACCTATGAACTTTCGCCCAATGTCACAAATTATTCGCTTGACCTGGTTTCCAGAGTGGAAATCGCGGCGCATGTCGATACGCCGATTTATTCGGATACGAATCGCAGTCTGAATCCAAGAATGGTGCTGAAAAAAGGTCAACAACTGGTCGTGCCCGCGACTGTTGTCGACAATTCAGACTGGGGCGCTGTTGCCGAGGGCGATACCGTGATCGGTTATGTGCCGCTTTCCTATCTCGACAAGCACACCGCCAGGGCTTACGCGCCGCCGGTTGCCCGCGCCAAAACAACGCCCAGAAAGGAAACCGCAAAAGCGCCAACGCAGGCCCCGCCTTCCGCGTCGCCCGCTGCTCCCGCTCCCCCTCCCGCTGAAAGCACGGTTCAGGCAAGCGCTCCGCCCGCCGAGAAACCCGCTGTCCAGAAAGCCGCTGTGATCGGAAATTGCAAAATATCCGTGCGCCGCGTCAAAAATACTACGGAAAACATCAAGTATTGCAAGGAACCTCCCAGTGGCTGGAAAGTGGTCAAAACCTGAAATTTTCCGCTTGCGACGTGATATTCCGGCTATTCCCGACAGCTTTGCCGTGCTGGCGGGGATAGCCGGAAATCATGAAGGCAGACTGCCTTGTGCGGATGTCGCGACTCATCAACCGGATGGAAACCACCGTGATTAAAGTGAAAAAGAGATTGTTGATTGTTATTCCTTTGTTTGCATTGCTGGTGGCAACACTTTCAGCCTGTCTGTCCCTATCTGAAAATGGATATGTCCTTCGCATTCAACAAGACCAGATTCAAGCAAAAATCAACGAGAAATTTCCCGTCACGAAACCCTTGCTGATATTCAGTATCACGTTTGAAAATCCACGGGTCACGCTGAAGGAAGGCAGTGACCGGATTTATATGACGCTGGACGTTATTGCAAATATTCCACGTCTGCACCAGCAAAACGCTTCCATTGGCGTTTCCAGCAGTATTCGCTACGATACCGGGCAAGGCGCGTTTTATCTCGTTTCCCCGGTCATTGAGCAAATCAATGCGGGGGGCATCCCGGAAAAATACATTGATGATGTCGGGTTCGCATTGTCGATACTTCTTGACGAATATTACGCAACCCACCCCATTTATGTGCTGGATACATCAAAGTTCAAACAATCTGTCGCGAAAATGACGCTGAAAAGCATAAGCGTGGAAGACACGGAACTGGTCATCAGATTCGGGCCTTGAAATCCGCATACGCCGGTATTTCATCAATGCCTGTCGTTCATGAGTGGCTTCACGGCGGTTTGTCTGCCCATGACGGATGGCAGCTACCGTTACCGGAAGCCCTGAGCGTCATGCAGGGCAATCGCACACGCAGATGTCGTCAGCTTTTGGGGAAACGCGTTGGCCATCAGCGGTTGATGAGGTGGCAGTATAGTTTGCGGCGCTTCACGCCAAAAAGTCGAGCGCGTCGACCAACGGTGCAAATGCCTCCTGGAATCGCAGCCTGAGCGGGTTCAGGTAGGATGGGTTCAGGTAGGGCGGGTTTAGGTAGATACCGTCTTTCCCCGCAGTCAACAACAGCGCGGGTAGGGCGCTTTCTGGGTAGGGCGGTTTCTCCGAAAGCGCCGCAGGTCGACGACGGCGGTTTCGGAGAAACCGCCCTACCTTGCGCCGCAGGTCAACAATGGCGGTATCGTAGATACTGCCCTGCCTTTGCGCCCTGCCGTCATCGCATCGCGATACGTTCAGTACGGAAATCCCTTTGTCAGCAATCTGGCCGCCCTCCAACCCCACCTTCATCTGGCGATGCCGGGCGCATGGGGCGGCTCCGTTTTCTCGCGCGGCGTTACCCGTCAAACCTTGAACCGCTCCACCGTCTGTTGCAGGCTGTCGGCCAGGTTGTTCAGGTCAGCGACGGTGGAACCGGTCTGGTCGACGGCGTTGCGGTTGTCTCTGGACATGGCGGCGATGGCTTCGATATTGCCGGCGACTTCATTGGCCGCCAGACGTTGCTGATCGGTGGCTTCCGTAATGGCGGAAAGTCCTTCGCTGACGACCAGCACCGAATCGTTGGCGCTTTGCAGAATTTCCGCCACTTCCTGCGTCGACGCGCTGCTGCTGTTCACACGATCAATGCTGTTGGCGATGGCACCTTGCACCGCTGCGGACTCGGTGGAAAGTTTCTCGGTAATCCTGTTAATGGTGGCGGCTGAACGGGAAGATTTTTCCGCGAGTTTCCTGACTTCGTCCGCCACCACGGCGAATCCCCTACCCTGCTCCCCGGCGCGCGCCGCTTCAATGGCGGCGTTCAGCGCCAGCAGATTGGTCTGCTCGGCAATGTCTTTCACTTCCTGCGTCAAGGCGCTGATGGCGTCCGTGTTGTGTATGAAGTCATTGGCCAGATTCGCCATTTCGTTAAAGGTGGCCTTGACCTGCTCCATGTTGGTCAACAGGGCATCAAGACGCTTGTTGCCCACCAAAACGCGTTCTCTGGATTCCTGCGAGTGTTGCCGCACCTCCTCTGCGCTCTGTGCAATCGAGGCGATGGAAGCGACCAGTTTTTCCACAGTGGCGGCGACCTGGACGGATTTTTCATACTGCGCGCGCGAACTGCTCATGACCTGATTGGCGCCGCCGGACAATTCGTGCGCCTTGTCGGAAACCTGCTGCGCGGACGCATTGACCTGCCGCACCAGATTGGCGAAATTTTCCATCACTTCGTTGAACACCAGAGCGGTCTGGCCGATTTCGTCCCGGCTCTTGATGTCCAGACGCCGGGTCAGGTCACCTTCGCCTCTGGCGATGTCGATCAGGCCATATTTCAGCTTGTCCATTGGCCGGGTGACAATACGCGCGGAAATCCAGTAGATGATACCCAGCAACAGGAGACTGACCATGAACGCCACCAGGGCAAGCTGGATACGCATGGAGGCAACGGCAGTCTCGACGGATTGCAGGGAAACCTTCATGCTGACGATGCCCAGCACCGTGCCTTCCGGCACCATGTGACAGAGGGTGCAGTCCTTGCCGAGATAATTCTTGTACGCCTTGGTGGGATTGACCACGCGCAGGGCGAGTTGTCCCTCTTCACGAATCACGGCGGTGTAGGATTCGCCGGTCTGCATGACCTGCCGCTCGATCGCGTCGAGTTGTTCGGCCTTCGGGTCGACGCCGTAGAGTTTGGCGACCGACTCGCTACGCACCACGCTCAGGTCGCGGATGATGGAAAGCTCCTTGATCTGATCCAGAAAGACTTCGCGCTGGTCGACCGTACCGGTAAACATCATCCCGGTCAGCCCGGCGATGGTCATTTCATGAATACTCCGGGAAAAGCTTTTGGCCTGATCGATGGAAGTCTGAAAATTCTCCTCGCTCTCCCAACTGATGATGCCAGCCCACGCAATCACCAGCACCAGCCATATGGCGGCGGTCAGACGAATCCATATTTTCCAGTCGGAAATGCGAACCATGATTCTTCCCTCGAATGTTTTATTTATTGACGGGGAGTTGCCCCACCATGAATGACGAGGCTTGCGCTGGCCTATGGTCAACCCGTTAAGTCGTGTGCCGATTATAAATCATCCGCCGCACCACGTAGCGCGTCTTGCGAATCTTCAGAGATACAGCCGTTCCATTTCCGCTGCAATATGACGGCGCGACAGCAATTCATCGGCAGGATAAACAATGCGCAACAAAACGCCTGCGCGTGGCGTTGGCGCGGTTACGCTGAAACGGCATAAATGCAGATCCCGGCCTTCCTGATCTGCCTTTACCACCCGATTGGCAGTGTCGATGCGATAGTCCAGCTTTTGCATGCGTAACAATGCTTCCGGCGACGCCAGCGTCTGCGCGATCCATTCCAGCGTATTTTCCAGGCTTTGCAACGGCGGGTTCGCCGTCTGCAATTCCGCCTGACAGGCAAGCAACTGCCGGGAGAGGTCTTCCTGCGTCGAGGCCGCTGATGTCGCCCCTTCCGCCGAAACGCCTTCATCCGGCAGGAGGCGACTCAACCCCTGTTGTCCGCAATAGGCCAATTGCGCGCGCAAAAAAGCAATTTCTTCACGCTGGTGATTCTGTTCTTCTTTCATCGCCGACAAACGCCCCAGTATTTCCAGCGCCAATTGTCTGAACAACGCCCAGCGCAAATCGTATTCAAAAATATTCTGGCGCATGCGCGGCAAAAACAGGCGGTGCCCCTTGAAATTCAGGCTGGTCATGGCGACATCATGACGCGGAACGCCATTTTCGAGAACGACGCCAAAATTTTTCTTTTCCTCAAAAACCGCGCCGAGCAAGGCGTAAAAACGGGAAGCGCCCGGATGGCTGGAAATATAATCCTGCACGATTTCCTGATGGCTGAAAATCTGCTGCAATTCATCATTGCGCGTGAATAACGCGCGCAATTCCGGCGCTTCGCGCCAATGCTTCATGGAAGCGTCCAGAGGGCCGGGCATCGCCTCAATCGCGCAATCGCAAAAATCCAGCGCGGCGCGCACGGCGGGCGCAAGGCGTTTTGAAATGCCGGACAACGCCTTGAGGCGAGGATCAATGATTTGCAGCAGGCAGCCGATGGCGGCCTCGACTTCAGGATCCTCTGGTCGGCTCGCGGCGGGAAAGAGCCATGAAAAAATATCCATGCAGTCTTTGCTTCAACGCCCGGCGACAAGCCAGCGATTGAAGCAGGCGCGGGCAGCATGGATCAACTCCCCGGCCGTGAGACCCACCGGGCCGATACCCGCCAGAACCAGATCGTCCGCCGCCTGCCCGTGCAGGTGCACTACCGCCTGCAAGGCCGCTTCCGGCGACCAGCCCTGTCCCAGCAGCGCGGTCAGCATGCCCGTCAGCACGTCACCGGAACCGGGGCCGGCGAGACCCGGATTGCCGGTCGTATTGATCCACCACCGACCTTCCGGGCCGCAAACCACGCTGCCGCAACCTTTCAGCACCACCCAGGCATGGTAACGGTGCGCGAGTTCCTGCGCCATGTGGATACGGCTGCGCTGGATGTCACCTGTTTGCAGATCGAGCAGCCGCGCCGCTTCAGCGGGATGCGGCGTCAACAGCACCGGTTCCACGCGCTGGCTCAGGCGCGTTTGCAAGCTGTCGTCAAAAGCCAGAATATTGAGCGCGTCCGCGTCCAGCACCAGCGGGGCGGTGCTGGCGATGGCCAGTTCCAGCAATTCGGCGGCACGGTCGCTGCGCCCGAGACCGGGGCCGCAGGCCAGCGCGGACAGGGGCGTATCGAACACGCCTTCCGGCTTTTTCAGCATCAATTCAGGATGTCCGAAATCCGCGCTTGGCGCTTGCGGGTCGAGCAGGCCGAGAAAAACACGCCCCGCCCCCATTTTCAGCGCGGCGCGTCCGGCCAGCAGCGCGGCCCCCATCATGGAATGCGCGCCGCCAATGACGCCGACGCTGCCGTAGGTGCCCTTGTGCGTGTTACGCTTTCTGGGTTGCAGGTAAGACGCGAACAGGGAACGGTCGAGCAGTTGCCCGTCGGGTGGAATGTCGGCCCTGCCTGCGCTGGCGACCCCGAGATCGTCGAACAATATCTGACCGCAGTAATCCGCGCCATCTGCCGTATAAAACCCTGGCTTGGCGGCGATAAAACTCAAGGTATGCGTGGCGCAGATGGCAACCCCCCGGCAAAAGCCGGTGTCGGCATCCAGCCCGGAAGGACAATCCAGCGCCAGCAGGGGACAGCCCTGCTCCGCCGCCAGCCGGTTGGCGGTCTCCACCCGTTGCGCCTCCTGGCCAGCCAGCGGACGCTCCAGACCAATGCCGAACAGTCCGTCGACGATCAGGCTCCAGTGGGTTTCCGGGGGGATGTCCGGGAGCGGCTGCCCGCCCTCGGCGACAAATTGTCGATAGGCACGGGCGGCATCGGCGGGCAGCGCGTCGTCCCGACCGATAAAAACGGTGGCGACGTCAACATTGCGCCGCCGCAGCAGGGTCGCCAGGGTCAGTGCGTCGCCGCCGTTGTTGCCGGGGCCGGCCAGCGCCAGCACGCTTCCCTGCCGTCCGGCGCGCAATTCATCGACCAGCGCGGCGGCGGCAGTCGCGGCGCGCAGCATCAGCGGCTCATCGGTGGAAGCGCTCGCTTCCAGACGACGCAGACTGTCGCGGTAGTAAAGCAGATGCGGGGAGCAAGATTGTTTTGTATTTTGTTCCATGAGGGGGCGATGTCATGAGCGATGAGCGGACATTGTGCCCCGTGCCGGACAGGCGGTAAACAGGAATCAACTGCCGATTTTGCCGTACCGCTGTCGGGCGCCAACATACAGAACAATGGTTTTGCCGTTGGCGCTGTAGGGATAAAACAGCTCATAGCTGCCTTTATAGGCGCTGAAGCGGGTGTCGCGCACGCCCTTGTCGAACACGTCGGCGAGGTAATCCCGTTCTTCGCGCGTGCTTTCCCGAATGAAGGTTTCTTTTTTCGGCGAAGCTTTTTTCAGCCGTTCTTCATCCAGGTATTGTTCAAACTCCAGAAAAACACGCGCGTCGTCCAGTGTGTCCGCCACGATAACGGTAACCTGCGGAAGATTGCTGTCCATCTTCCCGAACAGCCGCATCGCATTCGTCGCCCCGATAATCCACTCGGCATCAAAACGATAATCGACAAGCTGCGCCATGCGAGCGGAATTGGCGGCAACGACGGACGCCATGCCGCTGGTCAGCACCGCTTCCTTTTTCTGTGTGCTCAAATGATCCCCGCCGAACAGCAGCGCCAGAATGAGCGGAAAACTGGCAGCGATGGCCATCCAGCGTCCCACCCCCGTTTTTCCGGCAGGCGGCAGCGCATCCTGATTGTGTTTTTCGGCAATGCGCGTCAGGTTGAACATGATATTCATCATCAGCGCGCCGGACATCAGCGCGAGGATGCCGAAAATGCTCATGAAAAAGGTTTCCGTGATGTTTTCCTGAAAAACCCGCAGCCCGAAAACCTGCATGGCAACGAAGGTAAACACCCAGTAGACCAGGGCGACGATGGCGATCAGGCCGATGACATTGCTCAATTTGACAAATGTCCGGTTATTCATGTGTTGGCTCCTTGATACAAAAAACAGTTGACCGTGTGCCCCTCGGCAACCGGCGTGGATTGCGGGTAACTTTGTCGACATTCGGGCGTGGCTTTGGGACAGCGCGGGTGAAAATGGCAGCCATCGGGCGGATTGGCGGGGGAAGGCGTTTCCCCCGCGAGGCGGATAATCTCGCGCCCGCCCTCAATGCGCGGCACGGCGGAAAGCAATGCCTGCGTATAGGGATGCGCGGGCGCGGCCAGCACGGCAGCCGTGGGGCCGGTTTCGACAATGCGCCCCAGATACATGACGGCAATCTCCCCGGCGAGATATTCGACGACGGCAAAATTGTGGGTAATGAACAGATAGGCGAGATTGAGCCGCGCTTGCAGGTCTTCCATCAGGTTCAATATCTGCGCCTGCACCGAAACATCAAGGGCGGAAGTGGGTTCGTCGCAGATGATGACGCGCGGCGACACCGCCAATGCGCGCGCGATGGCGATGCGCTGGCGTTGACCGCCGGAGAATTCATGCGGATAGCGGGAAAGATTTTCAGGTTTCAGGCCGACCTGTTCCAGGAGCGTCGCGGCGCGTTCGCGGCCTTCCCGCGCCGAGCGCGCCGCGCCCAGCGCCAACATGCCTTCGAGCAGAATTTCGCCCACGCTCATGCGCGGGTTCAGGGAAGCGTAAGGGTCCTGAAAGACCATTTGCAGGCTCTGGCGCAGATGCTTTGCCTGCGCCCGGTCTCTGGCGGCGATGGGCTGGCCTTGCCAGAACAGCTGGCCTGCCGTCATCGGCAGCATGCGCATCAACGCCCGCCCGACCGTGGTCTTGCCGCAGCCGGATTCGCCGACCAGCGCCAGCGTGCGACCCGGCGTCAGGGCAAGATTAACGCCATCCACCGCCCGGACATGCCCGTGGACGCGCTGGAATATGCCTTTGCGCATGGGGAAATGAACTTTCAGGGCATGGACGGTGAGTAACGGGACAGCGGCATTTTCCTGCGCCCGACCACTCCCTCCGACGGCTTCGCCGCCACCTCCCTCGGAGAGGGAGGCTGTTGGCGGCGCAACGCGCCGGTTATCCTCTGTCCTCCGTCCTCTGTCCTCTGTCTTCTGAAAATGACAACGCACCCAGACGCCATTGCCCCTGTCTTCCAGCAAAGGGGCCTGTTCCAGGCACCGCGCGTGGTCTTTTGCGCCCCGGTCTTCTGAAGCGCAACGCCCGGCAAAACGGCAACCCTGCGGCATGGCCGCGAAGGCGGGCACCTGACCGGGCAGCGCGCGCAGGCGTTCGCCCGCATGGGCGGTTTCCGGCAGCGCGGCAAACAGCGCCCGACTGTACGGATGTCGCGGCGCGCTGAAGAATTCCGCGCGCGAGGCGCATTCCACCAGTTGTCCGGCGTACATGACCCCCACCCGATCCGCCATGCGCGCCACCACACCCAGATCGTGGGTAATGAGCAAGAGCGCCATGCCGCGTTCGGTCTGTAATTTTTGCAGCAGGTCGAGAATCTGCGATTGCACGGTAACATCAAGCGCGGTGGTGGGTTCGTCGGCAATCAGGAGCTTCGGCGAAGACGCCAGGGCAATGGCAATCATCACCCGCTGCTTCATGCCGCCGGAAAGCTGGAACGGATATTCGGAAAGCCGACGGACAGGGTCGTTGATGCCGACCTGGGCGAGCAACCCGGCGGCGTGCTCACGCAAGACCCTGCCGCGCTCGCCCAGATGCGTCACGAGCGCCTCGCCGATCTGCTGCCCGATGGTGAGCACGGGGTTCAGGCTGGTTGCGGGTTCCTGAAAAATCATCACCATGTCGCGCCCGCGCCGCTTGCGCATTTCGGCTTCGGACAGGCGCAGGATTTCTTCGCCCTGCAAATGAACTTCGCCGCTTTCGACCCGCACGCCCGCTGGCAGCAGACGCATGAGCGCGAGCGCCGAAAGCGATTTGCCGCAACCGGATTCGCCAACCAGCGCAAAGGTTTCGCCCGCCTCAATCGTAAAATCCAGATTACATACCGCCGGAATCCAGCCCGCGTCTTCCTGACGGATATTCAGGGTGAGGCCGCGCACATCAAGCAAGGCCCCGGCGGATGGCGGAAGTATCGTGGGCATGGTCATCGGTCGCGGTGCGGGTCAAAAGCGTCGCGCATGGCGTCGGCGAACAAATTGGCGGCCAGCACCAGCGTGAGCATGAAGGAAAAGGCGGCGACCAGCGACCACCACACCGCCGGTTCGCGCGAGAGTTCCATGCGCGCGTTGTTAATCATGGAGCCGAAACTGTGCATGGCCGGATCGACGCCGATGCCGATGTAGGAAAGCACGGCTTCGGCCAGCACCAGCGCGGAAAAATCCATGACCAGCGAGATGATGACGATGTGCATGAGATTGGGCAGGATGTGGCGGACGATGATGCGCCCGGAGGAAACGCCAAAGGCGCGCGCGGCCTGAATGTAATCGAGTTCCCGGAGTTTCAGGGTTTCGCCGCGCAAAAGCCGCGCCAGCCCCGTCCAACTGGTCACGCCCAGAATGACGCACAAGGCGATAAGGCGCAAATCGGCGCGTTCCGCCGCAGTAGCGAACCACTGTGGATGCGTGTCGATGACGACCTGCATCATCAGCACGGCGGCGGCAATCAGGAGCACGCCGGGGATGGAGTTCAGCACGGTGTAAACATATTGAATCACGTCGTCCGCCCAGCCGCGAAAGTAGCCGGCGACGATGCCCAGCAGCACCGCCAGCGGCAGCATGATGAGCGTGGTGACAAGGCCGATTACCAGCGCCGTGCGGATGCTTTTCAAGGTTTGATAGAGCACGTCCTGCCCCACCTTGTCGGTGCCGAAAACATGGTAAACGCTGGCCAGTTCGGCAAGGATAAAGGCGACCAGAAACAGGACAGACAGGGCGACCAGCACGCCACGCCAGGCAAAACCGTTTTTGTTGCGTCGCCGAAAGACAAAACCCGCCATCAGACCGCCGCACAACAAGGCAAGCCCCACGCCGGTCAGCACGCGCCGCGCGACATCGACGCCCCACCCGTCTTCATCTTCCAGATGCGCGCCGCCGTACTTCAGGCGCGGATAGATTCGGGTCACGCCCGCTGAGGTTTCCTCTGTTTCCATCACGAAGGCGCGCGCGGCAAGCGGCGCGGAATAGGTTCTTTCGTTGTGCTCGCGCAGGTTCGAGAGTAGCCCGTCCAGCACCGAAAGCGCCTCGACCGCATAGACCACCCCGGTTTGACCGGGCGCGTCCGGCAGGCGCAGACGGTAATGCAGGGAATCCAGCAACCCCACCAGCAAAAAGGCGCACAACAGCGTCGCCGCGCCGGTGGCCACGCTGTTTTTACCCAGTCGCCTCCATGCCCGACGCAGGTGGTCGGCGCGGCGGGAATACAGGCAGAGCGCCGCGACGCCGAAGGCCAGCAGCCAGAGCAGCACATCAGACCATAACAGAACAGGTTGAAAATTCATGCTGACAACCGGATGCGCGGATCAACCAGAGTGTAGGAAATATCGGTCAGCATCAGGCCGATGATATAGAGCGCCGAACCGATAAACACCATCGAGCGCACCACAGAAAAATCCTGCGCGTTAATCGCGTCGATGGTATAGCTGCCCAAACCCGGAATGCCGAAAAAGGATTCGGTGAGCAACGACCCCATGAACAGGGTCGGAATCACCACCACCACCCCCGTCAGGATGGGAATCATGGCGTTTTTGAGAATATGCCGGAAAAACACCAGGGTTTCCGGCAACCCCTTGGCGCGGGCGGTGCGCACGTAATCCTTGCTGACTTCTTCCAGAAAGAGCGTGCGATACCAGCGGGTGGAAGCGCCAATGCCGCCGACCACGCCGATGACCACCGGCAGTATCAGAAAGCGCCAGTTATCCAGCCCTTCGCCGAAGCCGGAAATGGGCACGAGTCGCCAGACCTTGGCGAACACGTATTGCCCGCCGATGATGTAAAACAGGCTGGAAATGGACATCAGGAACACGCAGAGCGCCACGCCCCAGAAATCCAGCGCCGTCGCCCGGAAAAAAGCAAGCATCAGCGCCAGCGCCACGGCCACGCAAAGCCCAAGAATGAAGGTGGGCAGCGCAATGGCAAGCGATGGCCCCATGCGCGCGGCAATTTCGCGGGCGATGTCGCGGCCATCTTCGGCGCGACCGAAATCGCCCAGAAACATGCGCGCCGATTTCTGGAAAAAGATGGTGTCTACCGCCTTGTCCGCGCCCGCCGCCTCGCCATTCCAGAACAGGGGGCGGTCGTAGCCCCGTTCCGCCTTCCATTTTTCAATCGCCTCCGCCGTCACGCGCTTGACGCCCAACTGCATCCGCGCCATGTCGTCGGGCGTGTTAACCATGAAAAACAGAGCGAAGGTCAACAGGTTGACCCCGATCAGAATCGGAATGGCGTAAACGAGGCGGCGCAGAATGTAAGCGAACATGGGAAGCGTTTATACATCAGGGATGAGATGTCAGGGAACAGAAGGCAGAAAAAATTTGCGCCGGACGGCTGGTCACTTACCATTACGCTTTTCCGATCCCCTCCGATATTGATATGGCTTCCGTAAAACGCACCGTTTTTTTTGTCTCCGACAGTACCGGCATCACGGTCGAAGCGCTGGGGCATAGCCTGTTGTCGCAGTTCGAAGGCGTGGATTTCACCCTGGTGCGCCGCCCTTTCATTGATTCCGAAGAAGAAGCGCGCGAAATCGTCGCCCAGATCGACGCCTGCCGCAAGGCTGAGGGGGCGCGGCCCATCGTGTTCACCACGCTGGTCGCTACCCATCTGGCGGAGATCGTGCATCTGGCCGACGCCTTCATCATTTCCTATTTCGAAACTTTTTTGGCGCCGCTGGAAAACGAACTCGGCGTCCAGTCCAACCACACCGTCGGGCGCACGCACGGCTCCACCGACAGTTCCGATTACAAAAAGCGCATCGACGCCATCAACTACACCCTGGCGCACGACGATGGCGTAACCGACCGCAATCTGACGGAAGCCGACATCGTGCTGATTGGCGTCTCCCGCTGCGGCAAGACGCCCACTTCGCTCTACCTCGCCATGCAATTCGGCTTGAAGGTCGCCAATTACCCCCTGATTCCAGAAGATTTCGAACGCGGAGAACTGCCGGGCAGCCTGCGTAATATCCGCAGCAAGCTCTTTGGCCTCACCATCCTGCCGGAACGCCTCACGCAAATCCGCGCCGAACGCCGACCCAACAGCCACTATGCCAACATCGCCAATTGTCGCTACGAGGTACAGGCGGCAGAACGCATGATGCAGCGCGAAGGCATCCACTGGCTGGATTCATCCCGAAAATCCATCGAGGAAATCGCCACCACGGTATTGCAAGCGCTGGATCTGCGTCCGCACTGAACCGCCCCGGCGAAACCTTCGGGGGCAGAAAAATGACATCGAGAAAGTCTGACAAATGCCAGCTATGATAGAGCACAGGATTGCACGGAACGGAACTTCCAAACGGTTCCATGCGGTACGGGATGAAAGGCAGCATTTCACCAGGAGCAAGGTTCATGACATTAAAAAACCACGCGCTGCGTTTTGCGGCCTTTGCGCTGATTGGCGCGCTGGCAATGACCAGTGCCGGATGCCTGTATCTGAAACGGTGGCAGTGGAGTCAGATGGTGTTGCCGGGCGAACAGGAGCCTGACCAGAGTACTGAAATTCTTGTCGGGGAATACTATCCCTTTTCCAGCCGTCCACCTTACGAAAGGCAGAACCCGTTACTGTCCTTGCGTCAGCCGCCCACCCTTCAGATAGACCGCGATTATCCCAGACTGGATGGCGCAACCAGTTTTTTCCCCATTTACGCTACGGCGGCGGGGGAAATTTATCGCGCCGAAACAGAGGCGGAAAAGCTTGCCCGCCGGGCGGCGGTCAACTTCAGCAGAACGCCTCGCGCCTATGGCAATTTGATTCGCGGGCAGGCCGATATGGTTTTTGCGCTGGCACCCTCAAGCGAGCAGAAGAAAAAAGCCGCCGAAGCAGGATTATCTTTGCGGCTGACCCCCATTGCCAAAGAAGCGTTTGTCTTTATCGTCAACGAGCATAACCCGGTACGGGAGTTGAGTCTTGAAGCGGTGCGCGCGATTTACAGCGGCGAGATTTCCAACTGGAAAGCGGTTGGTGGCCTCGATGAAGAAATTATCCCTTTTCAACGTCCCGACGATTCCGGCAGCCAGAGCATCATGTTGCAGGAAGTCATGCGGGGTACGCCCATACGCAAGCCTTTCATGGAAGAAACGCGTCTCGGCATGGGCATCCTCCTGTATTCGGTCGCCGGTTATCGCAGCAGGCTCACAAACGCGCTCGGCTATTCCTTCCATTTCTACGCCACCCGCATGAATCCGGTCGCCGGGGTTCGCCTTCTTGCCATCAATGGCGTTGCCCCCACGCCGGAAAACATCCGCAACCAGAGCTATCCGCTCCTGGTGGATGTTTACATGGTGACCGCCCGTCCGCTTTCCGAAAACACCCAAAAATTGCACGACTGGTTTTTGAGCGCGGAAGGGCAACAGTTGATTGAGGCGGTCGGTTATACCCCCTTGCGACCTCCGCAAAACTCCGGCGAACACGCAGGCCACTGAAGCGGCGCGCCCCTGCCCGGCGCGCTCCTGCCGCTCCTGTTTGGGGGAGTAACATTCGGAGCGTCTCCGCAGCGCCTTCGGGCTGACGCTGAATCCGGGGCTGGCCTATATAATGTGTCCCTGTTTTTTCTGACGCGCCCAGGCGCTTTCGCACCATCATTCGCTTTCGCACCGTCATTTTTAGGATCCTGCATGGAACACAATTTCCCCCTCATCACGACCATCACCGCTGGTTTCGGTATCGCGCTGATGTTGGGGTTTATCGCCGAACGGCTGCGTTTTTCAGCCATTGTCGGCTATCTCATCGCCGGCATCATTATCGGCCCCCACACGCCAGGCTTTGTGGCGGATGTCAGCATTGCTTCCCAACTCTCCGAAATCGGCGTCATGTTGCTGATGTTCGGCGTCGGCCTGCATTTTTCGCCCGGAGACCTGATGAGCGTCAAGCGCATCGCCATTCCCGGCGCGTTGGTGCAGATGGGCATGGCGACCCTGCTCGGCGCCATTCTGGCCTGGTTCTGGGGTTGGGCGTGGGGCAGCGCGCTGGTGTTGGGGCTTTCGCTTTCCTGCGCCAGCACCGTGGTGCTCCTGAAGGCGCTGGAAGCGAATAAATCCCTGAAAACCATGGATGGCCGCATCGCCGTCGGCTGGCTGGTCATGGAAGACCTGGCGACGGTGCTGGTGCTGGTCTTGCTGCCGCCCCTGTCGGGCGCGCTGGGCGGCACGTCGGTGGTGACCAGCGCCAGCGACCAGACGATTGGCATGACCATCGTGTTCGTGCTGCTTCAGGTCGCCGCTTTTATCGGCCTGATGATGGTCGCCGGACGGCGCATTGTGCCCTGGCTTTTATGGCAGGTGGCGCGCACCGGCTCGCGCGAACTGTTTACCCTTTCCGTTATCGCCACCGCCATCGGCATCGCCTATGGCGCGGCCGCCCTGTTTCATGTTTCCTTTGCTCTGGGCGCGTTCTTCGCCGGCATGGTCATGCGCGAATCGGAATTCAGCCATCGCGCCGCGCAGGAATCCCTGCCGCTGCGCGACGCTTTTTCCGTCCTCTTTTTCGTCGCTGTCGGGATGCTGTTCGACCCGCAAATCCTGTTTACCGCGCCCTGGCAGCTTCTGGGCGTCGTCGCCGTTATCGTGCTGGGCAAATCGCTGGCGGCGCTCCTGCTGGTGCTGGCTTTCCGCTACCCGCTCAATACCGCCCTGACTGTGGCGGCCAGTCTGGCGCAGATTGGCGAGTTTTCCTTCATTCTGGCGGGTCTGGGTCTGACGCTGGGTCTCCTGCCTGATTCCGGCATGAGTCTGGTGCTCGCCGCCGCCCTGATTTCCATTGCCCTGAATCCCTTTGTGTTCGCCGCCATCGCTCCCCTGCAACGCTGGCTGTTGAGCCGCTCCGCACTGGCGCGGCGATTGCACCGGCGCGTCGATCCTTACGCGCAGTTGCCGATGAGCACCGCTCGCAAATTCCTTGAGGGACAGGTCGTTCTGGTCGGTTTCGGGCGCGTCGGCTCACGCATCGCCGATGAGCTGGCAAAGCAGGATATTCCCTACGTGGTCGTTGATCAAAATCGGGAATTTGTAGAAAGCCTGCGCAAACGCGGTCTGGCGGTGGTTTGCGGCAACGCTTCCGAACCGGCGGTGCTGATTCAGGCCCATATCGCCCGCGCCGCCATGCTGGTGATTGCCTCGCACACGCCGCTGGATGTCCGCACGATGGCGGCGACGGCCCGCACCCTCAACCCCGACATCGAAATCGTGATGCGCACGCATAGCGACGATGAATCCGAATTGCTGCGCAAAGAAAACTTCGGTGCGGTGTTCTTCGGCGATGAGGAACTCGCCAAAGGCATGATTCAGCACGTACTGAAACGCTTTGTTTCCACGCCGTCTATACAGGGGTAAATCATTTGTCGATGACCGCCTCCTTCAATTTCACCGCTCTTCTTGCCGTCGCCCTGGGCGGCGCTTTCGGCGCAAGCAGTCGCTGGTTGTTGGGTCTGGCGATGAATCCCCTCCTGCCCGCCCTGCCTCTGGGCACTCTGACCGCCAATTTGCTGGGCGGTTATCTGGTCGGCGTGGCGGTCGGGGTTTTCCATTTTCACGTCGCGCTTGACCCGGCCTTGAAACTCTTTGTCATCACCGGCGTGCTGGGCGGCCTCACCACCTTTTCCAGTTTCTCGGCGGAATCTGTGGAACGTCTGCTGGCGGGTGAAACCGGCCTCGCCCTCACCCTGATTGCGTTGCATCTTGTGGGTTCACTCCTGATGACCTGGCTGGGTTTGTTGAGCGTGGGCGCGACGCACATTTTCGGCTGAGCTTCACTTTTGCTGTGCTAGAATTCGCGTCGGCGGGTCTCCCCGCATTGCAGGGTGGTGAACCTGGTCAGGGCCGGAAGGCAGCAGCCACAGCTATTTTCTGCAAGTGCCGGGGGTTAGGCTCGCCACTTTCTTTCATTCTTCGGATCTGGGCGCATGAGCTATCAGGTGCTGGCCCGCAAATGGCGACCACGTAATTTTTCCACCCTGGTGGGGCAGGAACATGTGATCAGGGCGTTGACGCACGCGCTTAACGAAAAACGCCTGCACCACGCCTACCTGTTCACCGGCACCCGTGGCGTCGGCAAAACAACCATCGCCCGCATTCTGGCGAAATCCCTGAATTGCGAAGCGGGGGTTTCCTCCGAACCCTGCGGACATTGCTCGGCCTGCGAGGAAATCGACGCCGGACGTTTCGTCGATTTGCTGGAAGTGGACGCGGCGACCAATACCAAAGTCGACGAGATGCGCCAGCTTCTGGAAAACGCCGTTTACGCGCCGACCAAGGGACGCTACAAGGTTTACGTCATCGACGAAGTGCACATGCTCTCCAACTCGGCCTTCAACGCCATGTTGAAGACCCTGGAGGAGCCGCCCGAACACGTAAAATTCATTCTGGCGACCACCGATCCGCAGAAAATCCCTGTCACCGTGCTATCGCGCTGCCTGCAATTCAATCTGAAACAGATGCCCCTGTCCGCCATCGTCGAGCATCTGGGACGCACCCTGAACGCGGAAGGCGTGCCCTGTGAGCCGGACGCGCTGACGCATATCGCCCGCGCCGCCGCCGGCAGCATGCGCGACGCGCTCTCCCTGCTCGATCAGGCCATCGCGCACGGCGCAGGCCGGGTGGAAGCGGCGCTGGTGCGGGACATGCTGGGCACAGTGGATACAAGCTATCTGCTGGACATTCTTGCCGCGCTGATGGCGGCGGACGGGGCGAAAATGCTGCAAGTGGCGGAGAATATGCAGACGCGCAGCCTTTCCGCCAGCACCGCCTTACAGGAATTGGCGATTCTGCTGACGCATATCCAGCTTTTGCAACTGGCACCCGCCGCCGGTGACGACTGGCCCGAACGCGAGCGCCTGCTGGCGCTGGCGCGTGAATTCACACCGGAATTTGTCCAACTGGCGTACCAGATCGTCACGCAGGGACGCGCCGAACTGCCCCTCGCGCCGGACGAATACAGCGGTCTGGCAATGACCCTCCTGCGCCTGCTGGCGTTCTCGCCCACGGCGGCGGGCGCAACGGTCGCGGTGCGGGCAACGCCCGTTGCGCCCGCCATGATGCCTGCCGCGCCTGCGCAGGCCATAACGTCGCCTGCACACACGATTTCCCCGCCCCTCCCGGCAGCGGTTCCGCACCCGGCGACACGGCCTGCGCCGCCCAGCGCTGAAGCGCAGCCGCCTTTGTCGCCTTTGCCGGACGCGAACCCGGACTGGCACGCGCTGACGGCGCAACTTAATATCAGCGGTCTGGCGCGGCAATTGGCGCAGCATTGCGACCTTGTGAGCCGGGATGGAGAAAACTGCGTTTTGCAGTTGGCTTCCGAGCATCAGCAATTGCTGTCAAAAGTCACGCAAGGCAAGCTGGAGCAGGCGCTCGCCGAACATTTCGGCCATGCCGTGAAACTCTCGGTTGACATCGGCGCGGTGGCGCGTGCGACACCAGCGCAACTCGTGTCGCAACAACGCCAGATGCGGCAGAAAGAAGCCATCGCCGCCATCGAAGGCGACGCCTTCGTGCGCGACGCCATCGAAAATCTCGACGCGGCGCTGGATGAGTCTTCCATAAAACCAACCCATTGATGAATTACCTGAAGGAGCAAGAGAATGATGAAAGGCGGATTGGCGGGTCTGATGAAACAGGCACAGGCCATGCAGAGCAACATGATGAAGGCGCAGGAAGAACTGGCGCAACTGGAAGTCGAGGGACAATCCGGCGGCGGCATGGTCAAGGTGACAATGACCTGCGGGCATGACGTGCGCCGGGTGAGCATCGACGCGACGGCGATGGACGACAAGGAAATGCTGGAAGACCTGCTGGCGGCCGCCGTAAACGACGCCGTGCGGCGCGGCGAGGAATTGAGCAAGGAACGCATGGCGGGTTTTACGGCGGGGTTGAACCTGCCGCCCGGGATGAAACTCCCGTTCTGATTTGCCGTGAGTTTGCATCCGCACGCGCTTCTTGACCTCATCGAGGCGTTGCGCTGTCTGCCGGGCGTCGGCCCCAAATCGGCGCAGCGCATGGCCTATCATCTGCTGCAACACGACCGGCAAGGCGCGACCGGGCTGGCGACGGCGTTGCAACACGCGCTCACCGGCCTTACGCATTGTCAGCGTTGCAACACATTTTCCGAAGCCGGGCTTTGTGAGCGCTGCGCCTCGCCGAAACGTGACGCCACGCAACTCTGCGTGGTCGAAACGCCGGTGGACATGAACATGATGGAACAGACCCAGGCGTATCAAGGGCTGTACTACGTGCTGATGGGACGGATTTCCCCGCTGGATGGCGTCGGCCCGCGCGCCCTGGGGCTGGAAAAACTCATCCATCGGGTGCGCGACGGCGTGGTGCAGGAAGTGATTCTGGCGACCAATTACACCAATGAGGGCGAAGCCACGGCGCACTACATCACGACGCTGCTCGCGGCAGAAGGCGTCAAGGTCAGCCGACTGGCGCGTGGCGTGCCCGTCGGCGGCGAACTTGAATTTGTCGATTCCGGCACGCTGGCGCAGGCGCTGCGCGAACGCCGGATGCTGGAATAAAACAGGCGTATCCCTCAGCAGCACGGATGCCCTGATACGGCCTTCTGCGGCGTTTCAAGCCGCGCAAAGTTAGTATTTTCCAATTCAGGAATGAGCCTGAAGAGAGGAGAAGGTGGAGTGGGTTGAAAGGTAGAAAGAGGTCAGTGTAAAGGACGGCGGAGGAAGTTGAAAGCGATTGGGATTTTGG
>JAISRR010000056.1 GCA_031273565.1 Zoogloeaceae bacterium
CTTCGTTTGACGATCTCTATCGTCCAGGCAAACATCGCCGTCGCCCAGTCGATCAATTTGCCGGTATAGCCGCCATCGGCAAAGATTTTCCGAAGGCCGGGGATCAGGCCGAACAGGCGGATCAGGACGGCGCGAGCGCCGACGCGATCCTGAATTCCGGCTGAATGAACCACGACGGTCAAAAGGAATCCCAGGGTATCGACGGCGATGCGCTGCTTTCGCCCTTTGGTTTTTTTACCGGCATCGTAACCGCGCTGCCCCCTTTTTGGGCGCTCTTGACAGAGCGCGAATCGGGCCGTGTCCATCGAACGGGCATACCCGCTTCGACCTTGCCGCGCACCGCTAAAAAGACTACATTCAGCCGCGTTTCGCCATCCTGGGCAAGGTCATGCATCCTCCCCCGCGTCAAATGAATCGGCTGCCGCTGATGCTGAACCGGCGTTCCCTCGCCTTGCGGCTGGCGCTTCTGTTCGCCCTGCTTTCCACCCTGATTCTGCTGAGTCTGGGGTTGTTTCTGCGGCAAGCGATGGAAGGGCATTTTCTTGAGCAGGATGCCAGAGAGTTGCGCGATACGCTGGCGATTGTCCGGCACGCGCTGGCCGTCACGCCCGCCGCCGAACTTGACCTCATCCCGCCCCGACTTAGCGCCCGCATCGCCGCCGTTCCTTATCAGGAATTGAGCGTGTTCGACGCGGCGAATCGGATGGTCTTCGCCAGCGCCAGCCCGCCGCCCCGCTGGTTGTTGCGGACGCCACCCATCGCGCCGGACGACAATTTTCCTCCGGCGCGCCTGGGCGAGCGCGATGCGCCCCCCTCCATGCGCGAACACGCCGGACACGCGAGCAACGCCGCCGACGCTGACCAGACTCGCGACCAGATACGCGGCATCTACGCCTTGGCGCAACTTCAGGATGGCACGCCGGTAAAAGTCGCCATCGTGATGAGCGTGGCGCATCACCAACACTTCATCGACGGGTTCATGCACTCGCTCGCGTGGGCGTTGGCGCTGGCTGTGCTGGCGAATGTCCTCTGCGCTGTGCTGGCAGCCCGTCGGGCGCTCTCGCCGCTGGAAACGATGGCGACGCTGGCGCGGCGGGTTTCCGGCGAGCGTCTGCACGAGCGTCTCGCAACGGAAACCCTGCCGGTGGAGTTACAACCGTTGGCGCGCGACCTGAACGCCATGCTGGATAGATTGGAAGACGCCTTCGCCCGCCTCTCCGATTTCGCCTCGGACATCGCCCACGAATTACGCACGCCGATCACCGCCCTGACCACTCAGGCGCAGGTGGCGCTGTTGCAGGCGCGCAGCGTGGAAGCCTATCGTGAGGTTTTGTATTCCAGCCTTGAGGAGTGCGAACGCCTTTCCGCCATGATTGGCGACATGCTCTATCTCGCCCAGGCGGAAAACGGCCTCATGACCTTGCACCGCGAACCCGTCGATCTGGCTCGCCTGCTGGCTGATCTCTGCGAGTTTTATGGCATTCTCGCCGAAGAAAAAACGGTCGGACTGACGGTGGAAGGCGAAGCCCGCGTCACCGGCGACGCCGCCATGCTGCGCCGCGCGCTCGGCAACCTGATTTCCAACGCCATCCGCCACACCGTACCCGGCGGACAGATTCACATCAGCCTGACGACCCGCGCGGGCGAAACCGCCATCGCGGTCAAAAACCCCGGCGACCCGATTCCCCCGGAACAACAGGAACGTATTTTTGAACGCTTCTACCGCATCGACCCCGCGCGAGCGCGGGAGGATGGGAAAAGCAGCGGAACGGGGCTTGGCCTCGCCATCGCCCGTTCCATCGCTACCGCACACGGCGGGACGCTTAACGTTGCTTCGGATGCGGGGGAAACGGTTTTTATTTTGCGCTTGACATAACGCAAACAGGTTCGGACGTTCAAAATCGGAACCCAAGCCTCTCCGATGGGCGCCGGGCAGTTACCAGGAATGGATGGCTCTGCCCGATGATGTCCAACGCCTTTTCGGCTACGCCCTGTCCCTTGCACAATTTGGCGACCGCATAGCAATGATGCGCGGCAATTTCGCCAACCTGTGCGAACGAAAATTGATGGACTGCCTGAACCAGCCAGGCTACGACATCGAAATCACTCTATACCCCGCCGCTGAAGCGTTCGGGCATCAACCGTCTCCTGAAACGCGAAGGATTGGCGGCCCTGCACACCCTGCGCGCCGCGCGGGCGAAAGAGAAAGCGGAAACAGACGGGATCGCCAAAAAGAAAGGCTTCAAGGACTACGCGCCGGGTTTTATTCACATCGACATCAAATACCTGCCCCAAATGCCCGATGAAACCACCCGGCGCTACCTCTTCGTTGCCATTGACCGCGCCAGTCGCTGGATCTTCCTGCACCTCTACGACAACCAGAGCCAGGAGAGTAGCCTGGATTTTCTGCGACGCTTGCGCAAAGCCTGCCCGATTAAAATCCGCACGATTCTGACGGACAACGGGACGCAATTCACTGACCGTTTCACTTCAACGCAAAAACAGGCTACCGGCACTCATGTCTTTGACC
>JAISRR010000176.1 GCA_031273565.1 Zoogloeaceae bacterium
TCAAAAGGCGGCTTATCTGGAAAAATGCCGCGCGCTGGAAGCGCCGAAGCGCCAGTGAAACACTCACGCCGCGCCGTGGCGAATGATTCGCGCCGTGGCGAACGATTGGCGCAGCAAACATCAATCATCGTCCCGCCCCGGAGGCAAAACGCTCTCCGGCCCGGGGGGCGTCGCGGCAGGGGAGCGGGAGATTCTGGCCTGATATTGCCGCCACCAGCGCAGCGCATGGGCGACGTAGCCCGATAGCGCGTAGCCGATGAAAAGCACGAACAGCACGCCGGGCGGATAGAACGACACCAGCGCGAAGGCCAGAACCAGCGCGAGAATGACGATGAAAGGCACGCTTTTTCGCAGGTTGATGCTCTTCCCGCTCCAGAACAGAACGTTACTCACCATCGACACGCCAGCGAAGATGGTGAGAAAGCAGGCGGGCACGCTCACGCTCTCGCCGCTCACGCCATTGTCAATCATGATCCACACCAGTCCCGCGATCAGCGCCGCCGCCGCCGGGCTGGGCAAGCCCTGAAAATAGCGTTTGTCGACGATTTCGATATTGGTATTGAACCGCGCCAGACGCAGCGCGGCGCCCGCGCAGTAGATGAAGGCGGCGATCCAGCCAAGCTGGTTCATGCCCCGCAAGGCCCATTCATAGACGACCAGCGAAGGCGCGGCGCCGAAACACACCATGTCGGAGAGCGAGTCGTACTCGGCGCCGAATTCGCTCTGGGTGTGGGTGAGGCGGGCGATGCGGCCATCGAGGCCGTCGAACACCATCGCCACGAAAATGGCGATCGCCGCCACCTCGAAACGCTGGTTCATCGCCTGCACGATGGCGTAAAAACCGGAAAAAAGCGCGGCGGTGGTAAACAGGTTGGGCAGGATGTAGATACCGCGCCGGTGAGGCGGGGGATGGGAAGGAGACATGTGAGCCTTGGTGGGCAGGTGAGCGAACGAAACGAGGATTCTAGCTCAATTGAATCAACCGGGCGAATGTGTGGCGAGATGCAAGACAGGGCAACGCCAGCCCGGCGCAAGTTTGGGTATACGCAGGGTGCATTCGCGCAGAGTACATTCGGATAATTTCACACTTCCGCGCGCCCGGATTTCCCTTAGAAGCTGTTTTGAAAACAGGCACAAAAACTGCTTTTCCCGCAGAGCAACTAATTAGCGACAGGCATTCATGCCTGTCGCTCAAAACGAACCTGGAAGGGGTTTGCATCCCCTTACGGTCGAAACCCCGGCCTTCAGGCCAGAGGTTTCCCCACAACTCTTTTATCATAATTTTATTTTTCCCCTGGGCGGGTTGTCGAAGAAGCAGTAGACGGTTTTCAGGTCAGCATCGTTCAAGGCATGGGGAAACGAGCAATGTGTAACTTTGCGCCAGCCGTCGCGCCAAGGGCAATCAGGCGTTGCGTGCGACGCATCGCCCAAGTTGGCCGCGCCAAATTCCTCAACGGCCCAGTCTTCGGGGTCGGGGAGGGAAGGCATGTTTATCCAAGTCAAAGTAGATAACAGTTCGAAAGTTAACACATGTTTACAAGGAGTTATAACTTTTTTCATTAAAATTGCTTTGGAATTGTGGGGAAACCTCAGGCCTTCAGGCCGGGGTCTCAACCTTCGCGCCTTTCTTACGGGCGGGGTTTCAAACCGAAGTTAGTTTTACGATGATTACAGATAATCAGGAGAGCGCCATGTACCCAAGTGATTTGACGGGCGACCACCCAAACAGGACTTTCGGGCCGAGGTCAGCGGTATCCTGTATGTTGTGAAGACGGGGTGCCAGTGGCGATTTTTGCCGAAGGACTTTCCCCCTGGCAAACCGTGTAGGGGTGTTTCCGACGCTGGCGTCGTGATGGAAGTTGGGCCAAAGCCATGAAAGCCTTGCGCGAAGCGGCGCGGCAGAAGAACGGCAGGGGGCAGGGCTACGACGCCTGCCGGTCTCCCAAACATTCGCCCCAAACCCTTGTAGTTACAGGCGTTACCCTATTTAAATTTTCCCGTGTACTGTCAGAAATACTGTCAAATCTGCAAGTGCTGCGCTCATGGGTTGTCGTGCGGGGTACTGCCGGACGTGTTGGCGGGGTGTCCTCATTGCCAGCGGCGCGGGCGGGGAGCAACAAGCGCAGGCGTGGTCGACGCGCATCGCCATCATCTCCCGCGTCTGCCTGCCACCCAGACATCTGGAGGGGGGGGCAGATACCCACGCGACGCTGAAAACGGGGGGTCGGCATCCGTTGCGCTTGCCTTTCCACGCCCAAGGCTTCGACCACAGGCGCGAACGGGGCGCGGTGAAGGGGGAATTATGGGCAAATTTGCACCAAAGTAGTGCGAAACAGGCCCGCCGGGGCGGCGCTGGGGGGACACACAGAGAAAAAAAGGGGCTGTTTCCGTGGAAGCGCCCGCTCAGATTGTCATAAACCGCGCAGGCAATGGGTTTGCGGGGTTTTGACCCTCCCACGAAGCCCCAAAAATTTCCGTGGATTTCCCGGCCAAATCCACGGGTTTTTAAAAGTCTGTTGAAAATCAATGACTTGCAAAATGGGTTATCCACGGAATCGGGGGTGGCGCACCCCCTTTTTCCGTGGATACGTTTTGTTACAACAATTTCAAACCGTGGATTGTTTTTGCATATTTTTCAATGCCTTTACCATCCGTATACCTCTCTCTCTCTTTATTTATAAGAAAGAAGAAGAAGATGCAAAGAAAACAAAAAAACTATGCAAAATGAAAACGTGGAAGAAAGGGGGGAAAACGTGGAAAAACGAGGTGATTCCGTGGAAAATCGAGGTGATTCCGTGGATGAAAAAACCCGAAACCCCATTGCCTACGCGGTTTTGGTCATTGTATCCACGGAATCCACGGGTTTTTTCCTTCTCTGCGCTCCCCACGGGGTGGTGTCTTGCCGTGCCGGGCAACGGCCAAGGCTGGCGCGCTTGGCGTCAGGCATTTTTGGGGGGAATGATGTGGGAACTGGCGGCGCAACTCCCCGGCAGGCCCGGAAAGCCGGGGCGATGGGGGAAGCCTGCATATCGTTACCGGATACGCAGATACCGGCCCGATCCGTTTATAAACCTGCACGGACATATGTACTACGCAGGGTCAGGGAAACCTTGCCCATCCGCGCAACCTGCATGGGGGATATCCCCCGCAGGTCTGTTCTTCTTCGCGCTGGCGATGGAGTCAGATTCACCACGCCCGCCGCCATCAAGTCAGCAGTTTGGGGGTTGCGTACAGCCCCAGGCGCTCGATGCGTTCCAGGCTGATGGCCACGAGGTGCGCGGTGCGATGGCCTCTTATCGTGCGTTCCAGTTCTTCGCCAACGACAACTCCGCTGCTCATCAACTGATTCTTGAATACCCGCCCGCTCTTGATCGGCAGGGCATCGAACTTGGCGCGCAGGTGCGGCGCGGTCGACAGGTGATCCATGACATGCGCCGGGCGCAGGAGTAGCGCCACATGGGGCGCGCCGGCGGCGTTCGCGGCGGCTTCCCCCGCGCCCGCTGTATAGCCCATCGGGGGGGCGTTGGTGCTGGTGTTCCGGGGCTGGGGCGTGACCGTATCCCACGTGTAGGGGTGCTTGAATTGATCCGACTCGATCTCCGACAGCAGAATCTCCATGATCCAGACCCACGGCAGGCGCATGCCGTCCGTTTCCCCGATGTGCCCGTTCATTTCTACGGTGAGGTCGTCGACGAAGCCGCCACAATCGGGGCTGATCCCGGCAAATTCCGTGAGCAAATCCCATGCGGCAAGAATGGCGGCGTAATTCTCCATCATCCGCTTCGTGATCGCGTCATTTTGGCCGGCGCGGCATCCTTGCGCGCAGTCAGCAATGCGCCGCTGGTGCGTTTGCCGGATGCGTTCCGGCCCGGTTCGTTCCAGAAACAGCAGCCATTGCCAGACGGGAAAGGCTGGCAGGTCGCGCGGCAGGATCGGCCCCTGCTTTTTTACGGACAGGGTCGTGACGCACAGCTTGGATTGCAGGGAGGCAAAATCAACCTCCTCCCCGGCCAGCAACACCGGGGCGCACATCAGGTAGGGGGTCAGCGCCGCGCCCACGCGGGTAAAATCGAAGCGGTAGGTGCTTTGCAGCAAGGTATCCGCTTCGGCCAGAACGGTCTTGCTCTGTTTCGACAGTTCATCCCAGCCCACGGGGTGACTGGTGTAGCTCACGGACGCCCGCCGGCGGTGATCGGTTTTCAGCATCTGCCCGGAGAGCATCTGAAAGCCCAGCGTGCGTTGCATGGCCTCGGTCAAGATGGATTTGCCCGCGCCCTTGTCGGCCTGCATCTTGAAATGCGGATAGAAGCCGATGACGCACTTCAGGTGCGCGCCCAAGGCCCACACCAGCGCAATCAGCGCCGCGTTATGCTGGAAAGTAGCCTGGTAGGCGGCGATCACCTCCCGCGCCGCCTGTTGCGTGCCTCGCGGAAAAACCATGTTGTGATACAGGCATTGCTTGTCGGGGTCTTGCAAATAGCAGTCCCGCCCTTCCAGCGCCGCCAGCTTGCCCGCGCGCCAGGCCAGGCCGATGAAGTTGACGGCATCGCGGGCGGACAAGTCCGCCGTGCGCTCCATGATGTTTACCATGCGCTGGTAGAGCATGGGATGGAAGATCGCCCCGAAGGTGGTGCGGTGATAATCCAGACTGTACAGGGTCTGGTCATTGAACACGCGCCGCGCCAGATTTGCGCCGTGGCGCGGCGTCTGGGCGGAGAGGGCAAAAACGGTTTCCGCCTGGGTGTCCGCCGTGCCGGTGAAGGTGGCGATGTGCCCCTGCACGCGCAGGCGGGACAGGCTGGCGAGCCTGAACGAACACACATCCCCCAGCGTTTCGATTTTGCCCTCGCCTTCTTCCTTGAATTCGGTCACGTATTGGGTGAAGTCCTCGCGCGTGCGGTAGCGCCAGTACACCCGGTAATCATGTTCGGGCAAAAACACCCGCCGCCGCCCCTCCAGCGTTTCCCGGTCGCCGCCGCCCGGCATCCCCGGAATCAGCCAGGCGTCCCGCTTCCTGAGGCGCAGCCACAGTTCATCCGCGCCCTGCGCGCGCAGAACGTCGTTGATGTCCTCGCCCTCCTCCCAGTCCTGCATGTCCACCATCGAGGCGGCCACGTCAGAGGCAATCAGCCGGTCAAGCAAGCGCCACGCGGCAGCCAGCCCGGCGCGGCGGCGGGCGCCGACGGGGGTAACGGTAACGGGGTCGGCCTGGTCGAGCGCCAGCACCACCCGCCGCCCTTTGAGGAAAGCCAGGTCGAGCTTGTCCGCATTGCCCGTGCCGCGCAGCGCCAGCACCGCCGCGCCGGCGGGAAGCGGGCAGCATTCCACGGAGAGCGCATTGATCGGGCTTTCCACCACATACACGGTATGCGCGGCTTTCAGGCGCTCGAAGTCGCTCGTCCACGGGTACCCTTCGCGGATACCCTGACATTGCGTTTTGCATCCGCCGTTTTTCCCGGGATCGGCGTAACGCATATCCGCCGCCACCACCGCCCGCCCATCGAGGGCGCGGACGATAAAGACCGCCGCCGCGCCGCCGTGCCCGACTTCTCCCGGCGCAATCTTCGGGCTGACCCAATCGTTCCAGCCCAGGGCGCGATGCTGGATCGCGGCGCGCGCCACCGCCTCATCGATCCCCCGCCCGGCAAGATAAGCCAGCACCGGCGCGGGGTTGGCCTGCGCGTTGGCCAGCGCGCGACCGGCGATGATTTCCGCGTTACTCCTTGGCGGACGTCTGGCCGCAGCGCCAGCCGCCGCGCCTGTCGCGGGCAAGGCAATGCCATACCAGCCGGCCAGCAGGCGCGCGGCATCATTCGGGGTCGTGACTTCCGGGCGGGCATACATCACCAGATCGATGCAACTGCCGCCCGCCTCGGTTGACCAATCCTTCCACCCCCGCGCGTTCGGGGTGATGGACAGCGACGGGCTTTTGTCAGGGTGGCGCGGGCTTTTGTAATTGCCCTTGCCGCCCTTCCTCTCCAGCCCCAGCCGCCCCGCCAGATCATGCAGGTCGACCGCCTCCTTGACCCGCTCGAACAGCCCCTCCCCGGCGCGTTCCGGCATGGCGGCGCTCATCACCATTCTCCCAGGCCGGGGTCGAAGCCGCGCGGCTCCTGCGCCGCTTGCAGCCCCGCATCAAGAGAATCGTAGAGGTCATCCAGCACCGCCCGGCGCAAGGTATCCCGGACGATTCGGGGCGCGTTTTTCATGCGCCGGGTCAGGAACCGGGACAGGGCCAGTTGCTCTGCCGTGTTGATCGTCCGCACAAAGACAGGTTCCAGCGCGTCCAGAAAGCCGCGCAAATATTGCCAGTCCTGCCGGGGGTCGCCAGGTTCCCGCAACTCATCATATGCCCCGAAAACCTTGTGGGCATACTGGAAGGCTTCCATCATCGCAGCCGCCGCCACAGCCCCGGCGTGGTACGCGGCCTCGTGCGCCCGGAATGTTTCAGGCTTCATCGCGCCCCCTCCTGCTTTCCGCCAGGCGCTTTTTCCCGCTTCCCGGCGGGCGCGGCCCGCTCTGCGCGGGGATGTCCGGTCATCAAGATGTCTTGATGCTTCCCGGCGGGCGCGGGACGCACGGCAAGGGTGCGCGGCAGGCCGGCGAGCCATGCCTCAATCTCATCGGCCCGAAAGCCGACACTGCGCGGCCCAAGCCGGACGGGGCGCGGGAAAGCCGGGTCGTAGCTCGTGCGCTGGGGGTTCAGCCGATTGTAGATGCTCACCCTGGACAAACCGATCATCCGGGACAACTCCTTGATCCGCACAATCCTTGTCGCCGCCGCCGGGCTGGCTTGCGTCATGACGGCAGCCGCCCCGGTTTCACCGCGCGCCCCATCTTCTGGCGCTTCGCTCGCTGCCCCGGTCATGGCTTCAATCCCGCCCCGGCGTTCGGGCTTGCGTTCGGGTTTGCGCTTCATTGCGGCTCCTCCTCACTCCGGGGGCACAAAGCGGCCAAGGCTTCAATTTCCAGTTCGCTGCACGTGCTGAGTCCCTGATCGGCCAGATTGGCGATGGCCGATGACAAGTAATTGCACATTTCGCGCGCCGCAAGGGCATCGATATAGCCATGACACGGGAGCACACGGGCAATGGCGCGGATTTCCGAAAGCCGGTCGTGGAGCTTGCCGCAAAGGGCTTCGAGTTGCTGTTCAGTCATGGCTGCCTCCCTTCCTGGTGTGAAATAACGGGTCGCTATCATTCAGCCCGCTTGCTTGCAGGCCGGTATTGATCTTGTCCGACAATGCCGCCAGCACGGTATCCGCGCCGTGCAGGATATGGGCAATCCTGCCCAGCTTTTCCATATCGAATTTCAGCGGGCCATCGCATTCAATGTCGGCAAGGTCGATCAGCACGCGCG
>JAISRR010000177.1 GCA_031273565.1 Zoogloeaceae bacterium
CGTTCGGGCTGATCAGCTCGCCGATTTTCTTGAAGAAATTCACGGCGAGTTCCGGCGCCGCCAGTAGGCCGTCCAAAGAGCCGCCTATGGCGCCGGTGAAGAGTATTTTTACCAAACTGATTTCTTCGCCCGATTTATCCTGGGTCATCGTATGAATATCCGCCAGACCGGCTTCGATCAGGGATTCCACCATCATTCCGGTCGCCGCGCTGCCAATTGCGCCTCCTGTGGCTTTACCTGCCAAAGTGTGTGCGGATGATGACCATGCCGACAACGCGCCGTTTGCACTCATTGACACCTGGGTGGCATAGGCCGTCGCCATGCAGTCCATGAAATTGCTGCGCACAAGTTTGTCGTAATCAAGTTCGCCAGCATTATAGAGAGCAATACTTCCGTCATAACGCCGGAAATACTCACCTGTAAACAGCGAGCGAAGGGGCAGGAGAAAATTTTTCAATTTCGCGCGGAATGAATGCGTTGCCGACGGACGATACACCGGCAATCAATAAATATCAAATAAATCATACTTGATGGCATGAACAGCATGAAATCTTGAGAAGCTGTTTGCGATCTTCTCTCCGGGAGCATAGGTATCTTTGCGCAAGTCCATTATGAAAGCCTCTCTCTGAACCGCGCTCCCGGAAAAACCGGCACGGCTATGCTACTTGCTAAATGCCAGCAACACATGCGCGGCTTCACATCGCCCTACTCTCTCAGGCGCAAAATCCCCGCAGGAAATTTTCGATCAACATGCGAACCATGCCTTCCGCGTCCTGATTGCCCACCGGATTCATGCGCTGGCGTATCCTGAGTATGCAAATGCCGTGTACGCTCGCCCAAAGCACGCGGGAAGCCCGCTGAATTTCGAGTTCCTCGCGCGCCAAAGGTCGAAGCGCCGCTTCCACCAGACCAAATACCCGTCCCAGTTTGCGCTGATACCATTCCGGCAGGTCATCGCCCTTTTCCGCCGTATAGTCAAACAACATGCTCCAGCGCGGCGACTCGATGGCCGCGTACGCAATATAGGCGTTGGAAAGCGCCAAAAGCGCCGCCTCGGGGTCTTCCGCCTCGCCCCGCCGCGCCGAAAGCCAGTCAAACAGTTTGTCCAGCGTGCGGCCATTGACCTGCAACACCAGGTCATCCAGATTCTCGAACACCAGATACAGGGTGCCCACCGTGTAATGAATGGCCGAGGCGACCTTGCGGGCCGAAAAACCCTTGTAACCTTCGACAGCGACAAGGGCTTCCGCCGCGTCCAGCGCCATGCGGCGTATCTCTTCCCGACTGTGATCGCCTCTGCGAGCCATACGGTTTCCTGCGACTTTCCTTGATGAGGCGCTTATTTTAACAAAATATTGAACACCGTTCAATTTTATGCTACAAAGCATCTGAACGCTGTTCAATTTATGCGTGGCAACAGGAACGGCGTTACGGTTTCCGTCTTCAGGCGGAATTTTTTCAGCATCCATTGAACACTGTTTATCAGGAAAAACCGGTATGTCAGGCATTCAGGAACAACAGGGCATCGCACCGCTTTATCATTTACAGGATAATCCGGTAGAATCACGGATATGACGCGCCTGTCCCGAATTTTTCCCCAACCTTCCCTTTCCCCGAAAGAAACACGCATGGACAAGAATATTTACCATATTGGCATCGACATTGGCTCCACGACTGTCAAGGTTGTCGCGCTGGACGGGCAGGAAAATCTGCTGTTCAAGTCCTACACCCGTCACTTTTCCGAAGTGCGCGAAACGGCGGCGCGGTGCGTGCTGGCGCTCTCCCAAAGCGGCGCGTTGCCCGCTTCCGCCCGCGTTTGTGTCGTGCTGACCGGCTCCGGCGGCGTTTCCGTAGCCGAGATGCTGGGGTATCCGTTTGTGCAGGAAGTCATCGCCTGCGCCAAAGCCATTGAAGCGCGTGTGCCGCAAACGGACGTGGCCATCGAGTTGGGGGGAGAAGACGCGAAAATCACCTTTTTCACGAATGGCGTTGAACAACGGATGAACGGCTCCTGCGCGGGCGGCACGGGCGCGTTTATCGACCAGATGGCAAGCCTGTTGAAAACCGACGCGATGGGGCTGAACGACCTCTCCAGCCGCGCGAAAAATCTTTACCCCATCGCGGCGCGTTGCGGCGTGTTCGCCAAAACGGACGTGCAGCCCCTCCTGAACGAAGGCGTGGCGCGTGAAGACATCGCCCTGTCGGTGCTTCAGGCCGTCGCGCACCAGACCATCAGCGGGCTGTCCTGCGGACGCAAGATTCGCGGCCATATCGCCTTTCTGGGCGGGCCGCTCAACTTTTTGCCGGAACTGAAAAAACGCTTCATCGAAACGCTGGAAATCAAACCGGAACATCAGGTATTTACCGAAAACAGCGAGCTTTTCGTCGCCATTGGCGCGGCATTGCACGGCGCGCCCCAAAACGCCTGCGCCTTTTCGGACGTGCTGGCCGCTTTTGAAAAATTGACCGCCATCTCCGAACCCAACCTGACCACGCTGCGCCCCTTCTTCATCGACGAGGCGGAACGCCGCGCGTTTGACGAGCGTCACGCCAGAGCATGCGTCAAACGCGCCGATCTCGCCGCCTATCGCGGCGCGGTTTTTCTGGGCATCGATGGCGGCTCCACCACGACCAAGGCGGTTCTGATCGGGGAAAACGGCGAACTCCTCTACGCGCACTACGGCAGCAACGAGGGCAACCCGCTCAAGGTGGTCAGCGGCATTCTGGAAGACATTTACGCCAAAATCCCCGAAGGCGCGTACATCGCTTCCTCGTCGGTCACGGGCTATGGCGAGGCGCTGATCCGCGAAGCGTTCAAGCTCGATCACTCGGAAGTGGAGACCATCGCGCACTACAAGGCGGCGGAATATTTTCTGCCGGGCGTCGACTTCATTCTCGACATCGGCGGGCAGGATATGAAATGCCTGCGCGTCAAGGATGGCGTCATCGACAATATCCTGTTGAACGAGGCGTGTTCTTCCGGTTGCGGCTCGTTTATCGAAACCTTCGCGCAATCGGTGCAGGCGCACATCAGCGAATTCGCCCGCGCCGCGCTGGAATCCCGCGCGCCGGCAGACCTGGGTTCGCGCTGCACGGTGTTCATGAATTCCAGCGTCAAACAGGCGCAAAAAGAAGGCGCGTCCATGGCCGATATTTCGGCGGGATTGTCTTACGCCGTCATCAAGAACGCGCTCATCAAGGTCATCAAGATCAAGAGTCCCGAAGACCTGGGCCAGAAAGTCATCGTGCAGGGCGGCACGTTCTACAACGATTCGGTGCTGCGCGCCTTTGAGCTGATTTCAGGGCGCGAAGCGGTGCGCCCCGACATCGCCGGACTGATGGGCGCGTTCGGCTCCGCGCTGATTGCCCAGGAACGCTGGAAGGGAGAAGACGCCGCCAGCGCGATGCTGCAACCGGAAGCCTTGCAGCGTTTCGCCGTCAAGCATTCGATGGCGCGTTGCGGCCTGTGCGCCAATTCCTGCGCCATGACCGTCAACCGCTTTTCGGACGGGCGCAAATTCATTTCCGGCAACCGCTGCGACCGTGGATTGGGCAAAGCCAAGGGCAACAACGACCTCCCCGACCTCTACACCTACAAATACGAGCGCGTTTTCAATTACGCGCCGCGCCAGAACGCGCCACGCGGCGTCATCGGCGTGCCCCGCGCGCTCAACATGTTTGAAAATTATCCGCTCTGGCATACCTTTCTGACGGAACTGGGCTACGAAGTGCGCCTCTCCCCGCCCTCCTCCAAAACCCTGCTGGAACAAGGGCTGGATACCCTGCCTTCGGATACGGTCTGTTACCCGGCCAAGCTGGTGCACGGCCATATCGTCGATCTCGTCAAACAGGGCGTCAAGACCATTTTTTACCCCTGCATTCCCTATGAACAAAAGGAATTCGAAGAGAGCGACAATCACTTCAATTGTCCGGTCGTCACCTCTTACCCGGAACTCATTCGCAACAACATCGACGCCCTGAAAGAAAACGGCGTCACCCTGATTCAGCCGTTTTTGTCGCTGGAAGACAAGAACAAGCTGGCAAAACGGCTCACGCAGGTCTTCCCCGACATCGCGGCGGCGGACATCCGCCGGGCGCTCGAACGGGGCTGGGATGAGCAGACGCGCGTCAAAACCGACATCGCCCGACAAGGCGAAGCGGTGGTCGAGTACCTCAAAAAAACCGGCAAGCACGGCATCATTCTGGCCGGACGCCCCTACCACATTGACCCCGGCATCCATCACGGCATTCCGCAAATCATTACGTCGCTGGGCATGGCGGTGCTCACCGAAGATTCAGTCGCCCACCTGGGCAAACTGGATTCCCCCCTGCGCGTGGTCGACCAATGGACCTACCACGCCCGCCTCTACCGCGCCGCCGCGCTGGCCTCGCGGGAAGCCTCGCTGGATGTGATCCACCTCAATTCCTTCGGCTGCGGGCTGGATTCCATCGCCGTCGATCAGGTGCAGGAAATTCTGGCCCAACGCGGCAAAATCTACACCGGCATCAAGATTGACGAAGGCAGCAACCTGGGCGCGGCGCGCATCCGCATCCGTTCCCTGAAAGCGGCGCTGGAAAAGCGCGGCGGGCAACCGACGGCGCAGATTATCCAGTTTCATCCGCCCAAATACCGGCGCGTTCCCTTCACCAAAAAAATGCGCGACGAATACACCATCCTCGCGCCGCAAATGTCGCCCATGCACTTTCAGTTCATGGAACCGGCCTTCAATGCCTGCGGCTATCGCCTGAAAGTGCTGGAAGGCGTCACCTCCGCCACGGTCGACCAGGGCTTGCGCTTTGTCAACAACGACGCCTGCTACCCTTCGATCATTGTCGTCGGGCAACTGATCGAGGCGTTGAAATCCGGCGAATACGACCCGGAAAAAACCGCCGTGATGATTTCGCAGACGGGCGGCGGCTGCCGCGCCACCAACTACATCGGCTATCTGCGCAAAGCCCTGCACGACAGCGGTTTTCCAGAAGTTCCCGTCATTTCGCTCAACGCCGTGGGCGTGGAAAAGAGCGAAGGCTTCAAATTAAGCCTGCCGCTTTTGAACCGGCTGATGATGAGCGTTGCCTATGGCGACCTGCTGATGCGGGTATTGTTCCGCACCCGCCCCTACGAAAAACAGCCGGGTTCGGCCAACGCCCTGTACAGAACGTGGGTGGCCGCCTGCAAGGACGCCGTGTTCGCGGGCGACTTCAAAACCTTCAAAAAGAACATGTATGGCATTGTCCGGGATTTTGACGCGCTGGAATTGACGAACGAGGTCAAGCCCCGCATCGGGCTGGTGGGCGAAATTCTGGTCAAGTTCCACCCGGAAGCCAACAATGACATCGTGCTGACCATCGAAAAGGAAGGCGGCGAAGCCGTCATGCCGGGCATGATGGATTTTCTGCTCTATTGCGCCTACGACTACGACTTCAACCACCGCTATCTTTCCAAGGGCAAGCTGGCGGCGCTGGCGGGCAGCGCCGTCATCATGGCGATGGAATTTTACCGCAAGGACATGCGCAAGGCGCTTGCCGCCAGCGAACGCTTCCAGCCGCCGCCCACCATCGACAAACTGGCCTTTTGCGCCGCGCCTTTCCTGTCACGCGGCAACCAGACCGGAGAAGGCTGGTTCCTGGCGGGCGAAATGGTGGAATTGATTGAGGAAGGCATTCCCAACATCATCTGTATGCAGCCTTTCGCCTGTATGCCCAACCACATCACGGGCAAAGGCGTCATCAAGGCGCTGAAAGATCATTACCCCACCGCGAACATCACCGCCATCGACTATGACCCCGGCGCGTCGGAAATCAACCAGTTGAACCGCATCAAACTGATGCTCTCCGTCGCCTTCAAAAACGCGGCGCAGCAGGCGGAAATGCGCGGGGAAGAAGATGAGATGACGGTAAACCGTTACGCCTAACCTTTGAACCCATGAACGGGACGCATGGCGCAAAGGGTTGTCCCCTTTCGACAGGGTTTCAGGACAAATGGAAGACAGGCTTCAATCGCGTTCATCGCGCGGCCTGTCTTCCACCTTTGTCTTCCGGCTTATAACGTCCGGAAATATAAAGACGTAAAATAATTCTCTAACGTCTATTAAGCGCCCTGTACAATACGCCCCATCGTTTTGGCTTGCCCGAATACCACCCATGACTCCGACCCGAACAACGCTCTCTCATCTGGACTGGCTGGAAGCCGAAGCCATCCACATCATGCGGGAGGTCGCGGGCCAGTGCGCCCATCCGGTGCTGCTTTTTTCGGGCGGCAAAGATTCCATCTGCATGTTGCGTGTTGCCGAAAAAGCGTTTCGTCCCGGTCGTTTCCCTTTTCC
>JAISRR010000048.1 GCA_031273565.1 Zoogloeaceae bacterium
AACAGAATAAAACCTCCGTAAGCACTGAAAACCCGCTTCAAAAACTCAAAAATCCCCCGTCAGGGGCATACAGGAAAATCCAGAGTCATTTGCGGAGAAAAGTTTTGCAAGAAGCTCTAAGGCATTGTAGATCGCGCTCCAAACAACATTGCCTTCCTTGTCCGTCGCCTGTATCGGCGTGTTCAGGTGGTCATGGTGGTAGTAGGCAAAGGTGTCCTCATTGTTGCTGTTCTTCGTCTTGATGAACAGTATCCCCGTCGTGAAATGGCTGTCCGGCCTTGGCCCGTATTGCGTCGTGATCTCCGGCTGTCCGTTTGCTGTCGTGCTGCCATCTTCGTTCAGGGTGATGTTTTGCGTTTCTTCCCCGATCAGCCCCTCGTCGCTGTAGAGGAAGTACGTTCTTCTGGCCTGGGTCAGCGCCTGCCCGTCTTTATCGGCGTACTGCTCCTTCCAGATTCTCCGGTTGAACGGGTCATAGCCATAGCGCGCAAGCAGTCGTTCCGTATTGTTTGCCGTCTGGCTTACCTCTATCAATCGGTTGTTGGTGTCGTAGCGGTAGTTCGTTGTTTTGTTCTGTTCCGTCTTTCTGGTCTGGTTCCCGGCTTCATCATAGTCGTAGCAGATGGTGTTGGCGCTGCCGCAACTTCCCGCCCCGATCTTCCTGAGCCGGTTGTTCTCATCGTACGCCCACGGGTTTTGGCTCTTGTTGTGTTCTGTCCGGCTGCGCTTTGTGAGTTCCTGTTGCTTGCCGTAGGTGTTGGCGAGGTTCAGGAGTCCATCGTAGCCTTTGTTCTGTGTAGTCCCACCCGGCAGGGTGATCTTTTTGGGCGCAATCCAGCCGTATTCATTGATCTGGATTGTGCCTTCATTCGGTATCGTCATGCTCTTCAGTTCGCCATGTTCGCTGTAGCCGTAGTTTATCTCCGTTCCGTCCGCCCAGACCAGCCTGGTCTTTTTGCCCGCTAAAGAGTAACCATAGCCGTAGCTTTGCGTGTGTCCATCCGGGTAAGTAACGGTTTCTCCGGTCTTGCGGTTTTGTTCGTCATCAGAGGGGACGATTGAGATGAGCATCAGGGAACGCGAGCGGTTGCAGTTTCTTGAGAGCGTGGAAGAGAAGCGGCAGGAAGTGTTGCAGCGGGTGAGGACGCGTTACGCGGATTTTGGGCCGACGCTGGCGGCAGAATATCTGAGCGGAGAAGGGCTGAATCTCTCGAAAGAGACGCTTCGACAATGGATGATCGGCCAAGGGTTATGAAAGGCGAAGGCGGGAGGGAGAAGCGAGCGCAAGGTTCCGTCTCCGAGGTGGCGCGCAGCGATTTGAACCGCCCGACGCCGTGCGTTACCGTGAACGGACGGTGGACGAAGGAATGAATGCCCGGCTGAAAGATGAATTCGGCGGCTGGTTTTTATGCGTCAGAGGCGATCTCAAAGCCAGATGCCACCTGATGTCCGGTATCCTTGTGCACCGATTCGTTGATGCGCCTGCGATGTTGAAACCGGGCGCAATCCTCACCGCTTGTCTCAACGCTCAAAAATGCCCCGTCAGGGGCGTACAGGAAAATTCAGCGTCATTTGCGAAGAAAAGTTTTGCAAGAAGCCCGGATGTTTACCGCTTCCCTGCGCTTGAAACATCCCGCATCGTCCCCACCTCCCTTGCATCTTGAAAACAAAGGAGATCGTTATGCGACTCGACAAACTCACCACCATTTTTCAGCAGGCGCTGGCGGACGCGCAGAGTCTGGCGGTTGGCGGCGACCAGCAATATATCGAACCCGTGCATCTGCTCCTCGCACTTCTGAATCAGGAAGAAGGCGGCACGGCTTCGCTTCTGGCGCGGGCAGGCGTCAATGCGCCCGCCCTGAAGCGTGACCTGGAAGCGGCGCTGACCCGCTTGCCGCAGGTGTCCGGCACGGGCGGCGAGGTCACAATCGGGCGCGACCTTTCCAATCTTCTCAACCTCACCGACAAGGAAGCGCAGAAGCGTGGCGACCAGTTCATCGCTTCAGAAATGTTCCTGCTTGCCTTGACGGGCGACAAGGGCGATGCCGGAAGACTGGCGAAGCAACACGGCCTCGCCCGCCGCCCGCTGGAAACCGCCATCGACGCCGTGCGCGGCGGACAGGGCGTAGCGAGTCAGGACGCGGAAGCGCAGCGCGAATCCCTGAAAAAATTCTGCATAGACCTGACCGAACGCGCCCGTCAGGGCAAGCTTGACCCGGTGATCGGGCGAGATGACGAAATCCGTCGCGCCATCCAGATTTTGCAGCGGCGCACGAAAAACAACCCGGTGCTGATCGGCGAACCCGGCGTCGGCAAGACGGCCATCGTCGAAGGTCTGGCGCAACGCATCGTCAACGAGGAAGTGCCGGAAACCCTGAAGGGCAAAAAAGTGTTGACGCTCGACATGGCCGGGCTGCTCGCGGGCGCAAAGTATCGCGGCGAATTCGAGGAACGCCTGAAAGCCGTGTTGAAGGAAGTCGCCCAGGAAGAAGGACGCATCATCCTGTTCATTGATGAAATCCATTCCATGGTCGGCGCGGGCAAAGCCGAGGGCGCAATCGACGCGGGCAACATGCTGAAACCCGCGCTGGCGCGCGGCGACCTGCATTGCATCGGCGCGACCACGCTGGATGAATATCGCAAATACATCGAAAAAGACGCCGCGCTGGAACGCCGCTTTCAGAAAGTGCTGGTCGATGAGCCTTCGGTGGAGGCGACTATCGCCATCCTGCGCGGCTTGCAGGAAAAATACGAATTGCATCATGGCGTAGACATCACCGACCCGGCGATTGTCGCCGCCGCCGAGTTGTCGAACCGCTACATCACCGACCGCTTTCTGCCCGACAAGGCCATCGACCTGATCGACGAGGCCGCCGCCCGCATCAAGATGGAAATCGACTCCAAGCCGGAAGTGATGGACAAGCTCGACCGTCGGCTCATCCAGTTGAAAATCGAGCGCGAGGCGATAAAAAAGGAAGGGGACGAAGCCTCGAAAAAACGCTTCGCCCTGATTGAGGAAGAAATCACCCGTCTGCAAAAGGAGTATTCCGATCTGGAAGAAATCTGGAAGGCGGAAAAGGCGCAGTTGCAGGGTTCAACGCACATCAAAGAAGCCATCGAGCGTCTGAAGGTGGAGATGGCCGAATTCCAGCGAAAAGGCCAGTTCGACAAGCTCGCCGAACTGCAATACGGCAGATTGCCGCAACTCGAAGCGCAATTGAAGACCGCCGAAAACATCAGCGCCGGAGGACAAAAGCAAAACCGCTTGTTGCGCACCCAGGTCGGCGCGGAAGAAATCGCCGAAGTGGTGAGCCGCGCCACCGGCATTCCGGTCGCCAAAATGATGCAGGGCGAGCGCGAAAAACTCCTGCACATGGAAGAACGCCTGCACCGGCGCGTCGTCGGTCAGGATGAGGCCGTGCGTCTGGTATCCGACGCCATCCGCCGCTCAAGGGCCGGGCTTTCCAGCCCTGACCGGCCTTCCGGCTCCTATCTCATTATAGGGCCGACCGGCGTCGGCAAGACCGAACTCTGCAAGGCGCTGGCCGAATTCATGTTCGACAGTGAAGACCACATGATTCGCGTCGACATGAGCGAATTCATGGAAAAGCACTCGGTTTCCCGCCTGATCGGCGCGCCGCCGGGCTACGTCGGCTACGAAGAAGGCGGCGCGCTAACCGAAGCCGTGCGCAGAAAACCCTACAGCGTCATCCTGCTCGATGAGGTGGAAAAGGCGCACCCGGATGTGTTCAATGTGCTCCTGCAGGTTCTGGACGATGGCCGCATGACCGACGGTCAGGGGCGCACGGTGGATTTCAAGAACACGGTGATCGTGATGACCTCCAATCTGGGCAGCCAGATGATTCAACAGATGGCGGGCGACGATTATCAGGTGGTGAAACTCGCGGTCATGGGCGAGGTGAAAACTTATTTCAGGCCGGAATTCATCAACCGCATCGACGAAGTGGTGGTGTTCCACGCCCTCGACGAAGCGCATATTCTGGCAATCGCCCGCATCCAGCTTGGCTATCTCGAAAAGCGCGTCGCTCAACTGGAAATGACGCTCGCCGTGGAAGACAGCGCCCTCACCGAACTGGCGAAAGCCGGATTCGACCCGGTGTTCGGCGCCAGACCTTTGAAACGCGCCATCCAGCAGCAGATTGAGAATCCTCTGGCGAAGCTGATTCTTGAAGGCCGCTTTGCGCCCAAAGATGTCATCAAGATTCGCTGCGAAGCGGGGGCAATGCGGTTCGAGAACGCGTGACAGGACAGGCAGGGTCATCTGACCCGGCCTGTTTCCCCGCCAACATCCGCACCCCAATCGGGCCGTGTCCATCGAACGGGCATACCCGCTTCGACCTTGCCGACCTTGCCGCGCACCGCTAAAACTACATTCAGCCGCATCTTGACTCTGCGAGTTTTATGGCATCCTCGCCGAAGAAAAAACGGTCGGACTGACGGTGGAAGGCGAAGCCCGCGTCACCGGCGACGCCGCCATGCCGCGCCACGCGCTCGGCAAGCTGATTTCCAACGCCTTTTCGGCTACGCCCTGTCCCTTGCACAATTTGGCGACCGCACAGCAATGATGCGCGGCAATTTCGCCAAGCTGTGCGAACGAAAATTGATGGACTGCCTGAACCAGCCAGGCTACGACATCGAAATCACTCTATACCCCGCCGCTGAAGCGGTCGGGCATTGGACACGGGGCACGGCATAGCGCAATCGCCGCATACCTCCATCATGATCCTGCCCATGTCGGACGGGGAAAGATTCTGTTTTTCATCAGAGCACCGTCGTTCTCCGCCTCCCGTATAATCGGACACTTTCAACGGTCGTGAATCCCGGCATGAAAATTATCATTCTCGGCGCTGGACAGGTCGGCGCCAGCGTGGCGGAAAGCCTGGTGTCGGAAGAAAACGACATCACCATGATCGACTACGACGCCGAGTCGCTGGCTGCCTTGCAGGACAAGCTCGATTTACGCACGGTGGTCGGCAACGCCGCCTATCCCTCCGTGCTGAAAAGCGCGGGCGCGGAAGATGCCGATCTCATCATCGCGCTCACCCAGAGCGACCAGACCAATCTCGTCGCCTGCAAAATCGCGCAGAGCATCTTCAACGTGCCGACCCGCGTCGCCCGGCTGCGCTCGCGGGATTTTCTCGAAGACGAGCGTCTGCTCGCGCCGGAAAACTTCGCGGTGGATTTCGCCATCTGTCCCGAACAGATCATCACCGATTATGTCGTGCGCCTGATCGAGTTCCCGGAAGCCCTGCAAGTGCTCGATTTCGCGGGCGGACGGGTATCGCTGGTGGCCGTGCGCGCGCAGGCGGGCGGTCGCCTGATCGACAAACCCCTGAAAGAAATGGCCAATCACCTGCCGCTGGGCATGGATGCCCGCGTCGTGGCCATCTTTCGCCACGACAAGGCCATCATTCCCGGTGGCGATGTCCGCCTGCAACCCGGCGACGAAGCGTTCATCCTCGCCGCCGCCGAGCATCTGCACCCGGTGTTGAGCGAGGCGCGACAACACGAAGCGCCGGTGCGACGCGTCATGATTGCGGGTGGCGGCAACATCGGCCTGAAAGTCGCCGCCACGCTGGAAGACCACTACGAAGTCAAACTCATCGAACAAAACAAAATCCGCGCCGACTACATCGCCGGAAAGCTCAAGGACACGCTGGTCTTGTGCGGTAACGCCACCGACGCCGATCTGCTCGAACAGGAAAACATCGCCGAAATGGACCTGTTTCTCGCCATCACCAACGATGACGAAAACAACATCATGGCCGCCTCGCTTGCCAAGCGCATGGGCTGCAACCGGGTGGTCGCGCTCATCAATCGCGGCGCTTACGCCGACATGATGCAGGGCGGCCCCATCGACGTCGGCATTTCGCCCGCCCATATCTCCATCGGCGCCCTGCTCGCCCATGTGCGGAAAGGCGATGTCGTCGCCGTGCATTCGCTACGCCGGGGCGCGGCGGAAGCTCTGGAAATGGTGGCGCACGGCGATAAAAACAATTCCAAGGTGGTTGGCCGGAAAATTGGCGAAATCGCCTGGCCCAAGGGCGTCACCGTCGCCGCCATGGTGCGCGATTTTGATTATGTCACGCCCATTGAAGTGCGCGATGACGGCACGGTGGATCGTCGCATGGGGCGTGTCGAAATCGCCCATCCCGACTCCATCATCCAGCCCGGCGACCATGTGATTGTTTTCTGCGCCCAGAAAAAACTGGTGAAAAAAGTCGAACAGCTTTTTCAGGTTGGCTTCCACTTTTTCTAGGCGGGACGACTTTATTTCATGGAACGTTACTTTCCCGTTCTGCGCGCCCTGGGGCTGTTGCTTACCCTCTTTTCGCTCACCCTGCTTGTGCCGCTCGCCGCCGCTCACCTGTTCGGCGACGGGGCTGAATCCGCTTACGACCTCGCCTTTCTCATCACGCTGTGCAGCGGGCTGGCGCTCTGGTTCATCACCTTTCGCTTCAAGCGCGAACTCAATGTGCGTGACGGTTTTCTGCTCGTCGTGCTGGCCTGGTCGGTGCTGCCGCTTTTCGCCGCCATTCCGTTCTACACCCAGCTCGACATCAATTTTACCCGCGCCTATTTCGAAGCCGCCTCCGGGTTGACCGCCACAGGCGCGTCGGCGCTTTCCCGGATCGACGGACTGCCGCCTTCCATCAATCTCTGGCGGCACCTCATCATCTGGCTGGGCGGCATGGGCTTGATCGTGCTCGCCGTCGCCATTCTGCCCATGCTGGGCATCGGCGGTCGGCAAATGTTCAAGGCCGAAACCCCCAGCCCCATGAAAGACACCAAGCTCACGCCCCGCATCGCCCAGACCGCCAAGGGCTTGTGGCTGATTTATGTCGGCATTACCTCGGTCTGCGCCCTCGCCTACCACTGGGCCGGAATGGGAAGTTTCGACGCCATCTGCCATGCCTTCTCCACGGTTTCACTGGGCGGGTTTTCCACCCACGACAGCAGTTTCGCCTACTGGAATTCACCGCTCATCGAAGGCATCGCCATTGTCTTCATGCTCATCGCCGGGATGAATTTTTCCACCCACTACATCGCCATCCTTGGCCGGGATGTACGCACCTACCTGCGCGACCCGGAAATTCTCTGGTTCCTTGGCGTGCTGCTCGCCAGCGTGCTGCTCATCACCTTTTACCTGTGGGGATTTCACACTTACGACACCAGCACGCACACCCTGCGCTACGCCGCCTTTAATCTCATCTCCATCGCCACCACCGCCGGATTCACCAATGCCGACTACAGCCAGTGGCCTTTTTTCGCCCCCCTGTGGATGCTCTTTCTGTGCAGCTTCGTCTCCTGCTCCGGCTCCACCGGCGGCGGCATCAAAATGATGCGCGCCGTGCTGCTCTACAAACAGGTATACCGCGAACTTCTGCGCGCCATGCATCCGAACGCCGTGCACCCCGTCAAGCTGGGCGGTCATTCCGTGCCGCAAAACATGCTTTTCGCTGTGCTGGCGTTCAGTTTTATCTATATGGTGAGTCTGGTCACGCTGACCCTGATTTTGAGTTTTTCCGGCCTGGAAATCATCACCGCCTTCTCCGCCGCCGTCGCCTCCCTGAACAACACCGGCCCCGGTCTGGGTCAGGTCGGCCCTGCCGGAAATTTCTCGACGCTAAACGATGTTCAACTCTGGGTCTGCACCTTCGCCATGCTGTTGGGACGGCTGGAAATCTTTACATTACTGGTCGTGCTGACGCCGGCATTCTGGCGAAAATGATAATGAAAAGAGAACGGCAATGGAGCATGATGATTGAGTTTTCCATCCGAAACCCTGATTACACCATTGACCCTGCAAGCCATCGCTGTACCAGCGATGGAACGCCCAATCAGTAGCAGCAGCGCCCCGTCACCTACCTTCACATTCATTCCAGTCTGCATAAGAGCTGCGCGGGATTTCTTTTAATTATCCGTCCACATTTCGCACTGCCCGATAACGGTGGCGATGGCAGGTACGCTTTCATCACGCGGGAAAGTCGCTCGGAGAATTTTTGCTTTTGACCAGATTTGTCCGTCGATAGAGAGACACCTGCTCGGCGAGCAGCTTTTTCAGGATTTCAACCGCAAGATTGCGCTCTTTCATCCCCCCGATTTCCTCAAGAAACTTCGGGTCAAAGAGAGAGAAGCCTGCGTCCACATCGGAAAACAGATTGATAACCCCCTCGCTTTGAATACTCGCTTTCAACAATTCGCCCACCGGGCATTGATTTCTTTCAGAAGCTGTTTTAAAAATTAGAAAGTCGTTTGAGAAGCAGATGGATCCAGATTATTCGTAACGCTCTGTCAAAGCATTTCTCGTACCTATTTTTAAAACAGCTTCTTGGAATCAATCTTGAATGCCGAATGAGCGGAATCTGATGTCCACTTTCGCAAGGAGGATGGCGGCAAGTCCCGACAGAGCGGAAAATTTTATAAGCATAAAAATGACGACATATACATCATGTCGTCATTTTTGCTTACGGTTCAACGCGTGCCGGTCAAGGGAAATTCTTAACGCCGCGAATACGCTCTCGCAGTTCCTTTCCCGCTTTGAAATGGGGCGCCCATTTTTCCGGCACTTCCACCTGTTCGCCCGATTTGGGATTGCGACCAACACGCGGGGGACGATAGTTGAGGGAGAAACTGCCGAATCCGCGAATCTCGATGCGATCGCCGACCACCAGCGCGCCGGACATCGCATCAAGAATCATCTTGACCGCAAAATCCGCATCTTTCGCGGCCAACTGGGGGAAACGCCCCGCCAGTCGGTCAATGAGTTCGGATTTGGTCATGGCGCAACACAGATCAAGCGGCGGTGTTCTGGTTCAGCTTGGCTTTCAGCAAAGCGCCCAGATTGGTCGTGCCCGCAGAACCAGCGGATTCCGCACTGAACTTTTGCATGGCTTCAGCCTGTTCAGCCTGATCCTTGGCCTTGACGGACAGATTGATGGAGCGGGTCTTGCGATCGACATTGGTAATCAACGCTTCCACCGTGCTGCCCACCTTCAGCACATGCGACAGATCTTCCACGCGCTCGTGCGAGTAATCGGAAGCGCGCAGGAAACCCTCCACCTCGCCTTCCAGCGCGATGACCGCGCCTTTGGCGTCAACGGTTTTCACCGTGCCGGTGACGATGGAATTCTTCTCGTGCGTGGCGATGTAGTTGGTGTAAGGGTCGCCTTCCATCTGTTTGACGCCCAGGGAAATGCGTTCTTTCTCCACGTCGATGGCCAGCACCACGGCTTCCACTTCGTCGCCCTTCTTGAAGTTGCGGATCGCCTCTTCGCCCGCCACGTTCCAGGAGAGGTCGGAGAGGTGCACCAGCCCGTCGATGCCGCCGGAGAGGCCGATGAAAATGCCGAAATCGGTAATCGACTTGATGGCGCCGGAAACCTTGTCGCCCTTCTTGAAATTCTGGCTGAACTCTTCCCAGGGGTTGGCCTGACATTGCTTCATGCCGAGGGAGATGCGGCGGCGATCTTCGTCGATTTCGAGAATCATGACTTCCACTTCGTCGCCCAGTTGCACCACCTTGGAAGGATGAACATTCTTGTTCGTCCAGTCCATTTCGGAAACGTGCACCAGACCTTCGATGCCCTGCTCGATTTCCACGAACGCGCCGTAATCGGTGAGATTCGTCACCTTGCCGAACATGCGGGTGGTGGCAGGATAACGGCGGGCAATGCCCACCCAGGGGTCTTCGCCCAGTTGCTTCAGCCCCAGGGAAACGCGGTTCTTGTCGGCATCGAACTTCAGCACTTTGGCTTCCAGTTCGTCGCCCACGTTCAGCACTTCACTGGGGTGACGCACGCGCCGCCAGGCCAGGTCGGTAATGTGCAGGAGACCGTCGATGCCGCCCAGATCCACAAACGCGCCGTAATCGGTGATGTTTTTGACAATGCCCTTGACGACGGTGCCTTCTTTCAGGTTTTCCAGAAGCTTGCCGCGCTCTTCGCCCACACTGGCTTCCAGTACGGCGCGGCGGGAGACCACCACGTTATTGCGCTTGCGATCAAGCTTGATGACCTTGAATTCCAGGGTTTTGCCTTCATAAGGCGTGGTGTCCTTGATCGGGCGCATATCCACGAGCGAACCCGGCAGGAAAGCGCGCACGCCGCTGGTCATCACGGTCAGGCCGCCCTTCACCTTGCCGGTGATGGTGCCGCTGACCAGAGAACTGTCGTTCAACGCCTGTTCCAGGAAGTTCCAGGAGGCGATGCGCTTGGCGCGATCACGGGAAAGACGAGTTTCGCCATAGCCATCTTCCAGCATTTCGATGGCGACCTGAACGAAATCGCCGGGCTTGGCTTCCACTTCGCCCTGATCGCTTAAAAATTCTTCAACGGGGATGTAAGACTCGGATTTCAGGCCGGCGTTGACCACGACAAAATTCTGGTCGACGCGCATCACTTCAGCCGTGATGACTTCGCCTTGACGCATTTCCTGGCGGGCCAGGCTTTCTTCAAAAAGTTGGGCAAAAGATTCCATGAGGATAGAGAGCTTCTTGCTGCAATACAGCGGTTAAGGTTGATAGAATGCCAAACGCAAGCTTCTCGAACTGCCTTGAACGCCACGTCGACACACCGTTTCCGGGAAGCACCCGGAAAGTTTCGAATGGTAGCAGAAAAAGAGTTTATTGATCAAACGTTTACTGCGGAAAGCGCGCGCGTTTTGCATCAAACCGGCAACAATTTCCTGAGCATGGAGAGCGCCAGCAGCAAGAGTACGGCGGCGAAAATCTGGCGCAGGCGTTTGACCGGCAGGCGGTGCGTGAGCGTCGCGCCCAGAGGCGCGGTCAGCACGCTCGCCACCACCATGCCCGCCACGGCGGGCAGATACACGAAGCCCAGACTGTAGGGCGGCAGCGTACCGACATTCCAGCCATTTACGATATAGCCCGCCGCGCCGCCCAGGGCGATGGGAAACCCGATGGCGGACGAGGTGCCGATGGCGTTTTGCGCGCGCACATTACACCAGAGCATAAAGGGTACCGAAAGCGCGCCGCCGCCAATCGCCACCAGGCAGGAAAAAGCGCCGATGCCGACGCCCACACCCGCCGTACCCCAGGCGCCCGGCATGGCTCGACCGGGTTTCGGCTTGAACCCGGCAATCATCTGCACCGCCACGTAGGAAATAAATACGGTAAAGAGGATGGCCAGCCCGATGGAAGAAACCCGGCTCGCCAGACTCGCCCCCAACAGGGTGCCCAACAGAATGCCCGGCGTAATATGCAGGACGATGCGCCACTCCACGGCTCCGTGGCGATGATGGGCGCGCACGCTGGCAAGCGAGGTAAACAGGATGGCGGCCATCGAAGTGCCGAGCGCCATATGCATGACGTCGCCACCGCCGATGCCCTCCGCCGTAAACAGCATGACCAGAAGCGGCACCATCACCGAGCCGCCGCCGATGCCAAGCAATCCCGCGAAAAACCCTGAGAAGGCGCCCAGCGCCAGATACAGCAACCACCAGATCGTCATTGTCGGATACACAGAGAAAAACGAGGAAAACGCAAGGGGCGACCGAAGTCGCCCCTTGGTTTGAAACTTGGCCCCCGCGAGTGCCGTCAGACCGGCATCCTGAACCGAAGTTCAGAGTGGCCGCGTTCCAGTCAAATCAGGAACAACCACGAGAGTTGTTCACAACATCGACGTCATGTCCGCAGCCGATGCCAAGCAAGCATTGGTTCAAGGAATATAGGTCTTAACCAACACCGCAGGGGACACCTGGCGGATCACGAACTTACCGGCATTTCCAGCAGCGCCGCCAGTCGTGTATCCATGACTTCGATTCTACGCTTTAAGCCGGTGCTGTCAAAGTTTGTTTCGATTTCTTTTGAGGCCCCTGCGCGCCCCTCCGTCTGCGCCGCGAGATAGTCGTGCGCGATATTCAGGGCAGCCATCACCGCCACCCGTTCCGGCGTACTGTTCCTGCTCTTGTTGGAAATTTCCTGCATCTGGTCGCTCACCAGGCGAACGGCGGCAATGAGCGCGTCTTCCTCACCCGGCGAACAAAGCACCCGATATTCACGCCCCAGAATATGCACATCCAGAAAATTCACCTCACCCGCCATCTTACGTTCCCTCCGGCAACTGTTGCATCAACGCTTCGACGCGCAGACGCGCGAATTCGACGTTCTGCCTGAGCGCGTCCCGTTCGGCTTCGACCTGTGTCAACCGCGCTTCCAGCGCGGACTTTTCAGATTGCAAGCGATCAACCAGGGCGGCCACCTGTTCCACTTTGCCGGCGAGGGCTTCGAGTTCCTGTTCCATGGCGCAGAACTATAGAGGTCAAATCCATTCGGGGTCAAGGAGAAGGCAGCATTGCGAGGTGTAAATTGATGAATCCTGTGCATGTGGATACAGCGTATGGGTACAATGTAAGCCACATGAGGCGGTAAAAACATCATCGAAAGGTCATTGATGAAACAGACGATTTTCAGAATATTGCTTCCGTTTACGCTCGCGTTCGCCAGTGTTCTCCCGACATGGGCGCAGAGTTCGCAGAATCGTCTGCCGCTGGAACAAATCCAGTTGCCGCCGGGCTTCAGGATTTCGCTCTGGGCGCGCGTGGAAAGCGCGCGCGGCATGACACAAGGCAGCGGGCGCACCGTGTTTGTCGGTTCCATGCGTACGGGAAACGTCACGGCAATCGAGTACGACGCCGATTATCGCGCGACCCGGACGCACACCATCGCCCGCAATCTGACCATGCCCGCAGGCGTCGCCTTTCGCGATGGCAATCTGTATGTTTCCTCACATCATCGCATCGTGCGCCTCGATCAGATCGAAAGCCGCCTCGACAATCCGCTCGCGCCAGTCGTGGTGCGCGACGATTTTCCGACAGATCGCAGCCATAGCTGGAAATTCATCGCCTTCGGGCCGGATGGCAAGCTTTATGTGCCCGTCGGCGCGCCCTGCAACATCTGCGAACCCGACGCCAACCGCTACGCCAATATCATGCGCATGAATCCCGACGGCAGCGGTCTTGAAACCTTTGCGCGCGGGGTGCGTAACAGCGTCGGTTTCGACTGGAACCCGAAAACCAAGGAACTCTGGTTTACCGACAATGGCCGCGACTGGCTGGGCGATGACGTACCGCCCTGCGAACTCAATCGCGCCCCCAGGCCAGGAATGCATTTCGGCTACCCCTACTGCCACGGTCGCGCCATCAGCGACCCGGAGTTCGGGAAAAAACACGCCTGCGCGGAATTCACGCCGCCAGTACAGGAACTTGGCGCGCATGTCGCCGCGATCGGCATGCGTTTTTATCGCCCTCCGACCCAGGCCAGGCGCGCGGTGGCTTTTCCACCGGAATATCACGGCCATGTTTTCATCGCCGAGCATGGTTCGTGGAACCGTAGTGAAAAAAGCGGTTATCGCGTCACCCTGGTCAAGCTGAACGGCAACCGCGCCATTTCCTACACGCCGTTTGCAACCGGCTGGTTGCAGGGCCAATCCGCTTGGGGACGGCCTGCCGATGTCGAGGAATTGCCCGACGGCTCGCTGCTCGTCTCCGACGACTACGCCGGGGCGATTTACCGGATCACTTACGAAGGCGGGACGAAAAAATCCTGAATGCTGCGCTGAACAGACAGATGGAATTTGGCCTGTCATTCACCATACAAAACTCAAAATGGCAATACTGGCAATCAGCATAAACGGCAGCGCATAGGCAATAATCTGCCGGAAGCGGGTGCTTTGTGGACAATCCGGCCATGTCGCTTCCATAAAGGCGAAAATAACCCCCCGGTTGTTTTTGGACTCCAGATTCCACAACAGACCCGCAGAAAAATACAGCACAGAGGAAGCGCCGATATTGGCAGACCAGGTCAGAGGGTATTCACCGTCACGCAGCAGCAGATACAGGTCATATGACCAGCTTGCCGAAAACATCCAGACGCAAATGGCGATATAGACATCCCGACCGGAACGCTGTCTTTTTATTGCCTTGTACAACACGCCGACAGCCCAGGGCGCGGTCACAAAAGTCAGTATCGCCATGAAAGCGGCGTCGTAATAATCCCAGGTTATATCTCCGGTATAGGGCGCGATAAAAATAAGACCTGAAGCCGCAAGCGCGAAACTGGTGATTTTCCAGGGCTGGAGCAAAAACCGCCAGTAATTGCGCCGGGTAATTTCCAGGGTTTTGCGACGCTGGATAAAAAGGCCAAGCGCAATCAAACAGGCGCTTCCCCAGACGAACAGATAGAGAATGAAAAAATGGTTCATTGGTCACGTGAAAATCTTGCGGTAGCTTGTTCTGGCAAGGGTGGAGCCAAGTCCGGAATTCTACTGCAAATGCGGTGATGTTCGTGGCAGGATTCCGTCGGGATTATTCGTGGAGGCAGCAAAATGGACTGGTTGCCCTATCTGGTTCCCCTGGCGGCATTGTGTATTCTGCTTTTGGCGTTCAAGAAAATTTTCTGGGGTCTGGTGCGTTTCGCCAAATTTGAGCCGAACTGCTACGTGTTCCGCTACAAGGGCGAAAAATCATCGCCGAAGGCCCCGGCCTGTCTTTTTTCTATTTTGCGCCCAGCACTTCGCTCGTTATGGTGCCAACCGGCAGCGAGGACACGCCTTTCATGCTTTCTGAAATTTCTTCGGACTTTCAGGAATTAACCTTGCAGGGACAGATTACCTACCGCATTTCGGAACCCGCCAAAGCCGCGAAAATGCTGAACTATGCCATCAACAGCCTGCAATTGACGCATATTCCCGACGACCCGCAAAAATTGCCGGAGCGTCTCATCAATCTGGCGCTGGTGGTCATCAAAGGCACGGTGCAGCACATGAGCCTGAAAGAAGCCATTGTTTCCGCCGACGACATCGCCAGCAAAGCCGGGCGGACGCTGGCGGCGCATGAGATGGTGAAAACGCCGGGCGTGGAAATCCTCGGTCTTTCCGTGGCGGCGATCAAGCCCACGCCGGAAACCGCCAAGGCGCTGGAAGCGGAAACGCGCGAAGCAATTTTGAAAGAATCCGATCAGGCCATCTTTTTGCGGCGCAATTACGCAGTTGAGCAGGAACGGCTCCGCATCAGCGAAATAAAGCACGACGAGATTTGCCGAAGCCATATCTCCTTGCGTGGTGGCAGGGGCGATTTGCGTCTGCGTACAGGCCAACAGCAGACCGCCGAAAACAAGGACAGCGAAAACGCGCAGATATGGCAACACAGAGCGAAACATCCGTGCGGCTCCCGGTTGATGAAACGCCAGCAAAACACGATGGCAGGCAACTTTCCATGTAGAAAGCTCACCGCGGCATAAACGCCTTTTATTTACGCCGACAGCATTATGTTCGTAGCGCGTCCGTTTTGTGCCGCTGGATGAGTTTCAGTAATGGCGAGAAGATTTTGGGCGAACCGGCAACGACATTGCCGCTTTGCAAATAACCGGTTTCGCCCGCCAGATCACAGATCAGCCCGCCCGCTTCGGTAATCAGCAGGCTGCCCGCCGCGATGTCCCAGGGCGCAAGGCCGAATTCCCAGAACGCGTCCAGACGACCGGCGGCAACATAGGCAAGATCCAGCGAAGCCGCGCCCGGACGACGCAGGCCAGCGGTTTTTTGCGTCAACTCCCGAAAAATCTCCAGATAGGGATCAAGATGCTCGAACATCCGGTAAGGAAATCCCGTTCCCACCAACGCCTCCTGCAATTTGATTCGCCCGGAAACGCGAATGCGCCGGTTGTTCAAAAACGCGCCCTTGCCTTTGGCGGCAACGAACATCTCGTTTCGATTCGTGTCATAAACCACACCCTGCTCTACCAGACCATTTTTGGCGAGGGCGATGGAGACCGCGTACTGCGGCAGGCCGTGGATAAAATTGGTCGTGCCGTCGAGCGGGTCGATAATCCACTGGTATTCGCTCTCCGGGTTTCGCCCGACAGATACGCCGGACTCCTCTGCTAGAATCCCGTAGTCAGGACAGGCATCCCGCAGCACTTCGATGATGGCGGCCTCTGCCTCCTTGTCGACCTGGGTCACGAAATCGTTGGTCTGTTTGCGGGTCACCTCAAGGTGCTCCAGATTCACCGAAGCGCGGTTGATGATCTGGCTGGCGCGTCGCGCCGCTTTGATGGCGATGTTGAGGGTGGCAATGTTGAGTGCAGGATGCGTCATGGTTTTTCAGAAAATCCGGAAGTGGCGAAACGGGGATTTACGCATGTTTCGCCAGAATTATTTTTGCAGGAACCGAGTATTTTAATATGAACACGACTGCTACGCTCGCGCATTGCGAAGTTGACGCGCTTTCCCGCGTCACCATCGTGCTCTCAGGCACCAGTCATCCCGGCAATATCGGCTCGGCGGCGCGCGCCATGAAAACCATGGGGCTTACCCGCCTGGTGCTGGTGACGCCCAAAATTTTTCCCAGCCCCGAAGCCTTTGCGCTGGCTTCCGGCGCGGGCGATGTGCTGGATAACGCCCGCGTTGTCGCCAGCCTCGACGAAGCGCTGGCGGATTCCACCTACAGTCTGGCGGTCTCGGCTCGCGCCCGTGATCTGGGGCCAACGCCACGTCTGGCGCGGGCGGGCGCACTGGAATTGCTGGCGCGCGCCCGGCAGGGAGCGCGGGTGGCCCTGCTGTTCGGCAACGAGACTTCGGGCTTAAGCAATGAAGAAGTGCAACGCTGTCAAGGCGCAGTCACCATTGCCGCCAATCCCGACTACAGCTCGCTGAATCTGGCCGCCGCCGTGCAGGTGTTGGCCTATGAGTTGCGCGTGGCGGCGTTGAATACGCCGGAAATGGCGGCGACCCCGATCAGAAGCGTGGTCACGCCCTTTTCCTCGCCACCCGCCAGCCACGCCGAACAGGAAGGCTTTTATCAACATCTGGAACGGGTCATGCTGGCCTCCGGCTTTCTCGACCCCGCGCGTCCCCGCCGCCTGATGCCCAAGCTGCGCCGCCTGTTCGCCCGCGCCGGACTGGAGAAGGATGAAGTTAACATCCTGCGCGGCATTCTCGCGGCGGTTCAGAAGACTGAGGACTGAGGACGGATTCAGAAGACTGAGGACAGAAGACAAAAAAGTTACCGGCGCGGCGCGGCGCTTGTTTTAGTTCTCAAGTCCTCTGGCAAGCCGCGCCAGGGCGCGTTCGCGTCCGATCAGGGCGATGACCGCGTCGACAGAAGGCGTTTGCGCCTGCCCGGTGAGGATAACGCGCAGAGGCATGGCGAGTTTGGGCATCTTGAGGCCGTGTTTTTCGATCGTCGCTTTGATGAGTGCGCCGATGGCGGGCACATCCCAGGTAACCTGTCGCAATCCTTCCGCGAAATCAGCCAGGGCCGGACGAGCTTCATCACCCAGATGCTTTTGCAACACTTCCGGCGCGGGGCGGGCATCGGTATAGAACCCGATCAGGGCGTCGGCGAGCGCGTTCAGGGTGTTGCAACGTTCCACATAGAGGGCGACGGCTTCGACGAGATCGGGCGCGTCGCCATCGAGTTGCGCGCCACGCGCCTGCAACCGCGGAACGAGCTTTTCCGCCAGCGCCGCTGTCGGCATCTGCTTCATGTAGTGCTGGTTGAGCCAGAGCAGTTTTTCGGTATTGAACCGGGCGGCGGACGGTGTGATGTGCGTAAGGTCGAACCACGCCACAAACTCGTCGCGGGAGAAAATTTCATCGTCGCCGTGTGACCAGCTCAGACGGGCAAGGTAGTTGCATACCGCTTCCGGCAGAAAACCATCGTCATCGTATTGCATCACCGAAACCGCGCCGTGCCGCTTGGAAAGTTTTGCGCCGTCGTCGCCCAGAATCATGGAAAGGTGCGCGTACTGCGGCACGACCGCTCCCAGCGCCTTCAGGATGTTGATCTGGCGCGGCGTATTGTTGACATGGTCGTCGCCGCGAATCACCTGGGTAATTCCCATATCCCAATCATCGACCACCACGCAAAAATTGTAGGTCGGCGTGCCGTCGGCGCGAGCAATGATGAGGTCGTCCAGTTCGCTGTTGGCGAACTCGATGCGCCCCTTGACCATATCCTCCCAGGCCACCACGCCTGATGGCGGATTTTTGAAGCGAATGACGGGCGCGACGCCTGCGGGCGGTTCAGGCAGGGTCTTGCCCGCTTCGGGACGCCAGCGACCATCGTAACGCGGCTTTTCACCGCTGGCGCGTTGCGCCTCGCGCAAGCGGTTCAATTCATCGGGCGGCATGTAACAGGGGTAGGCGCTGCCCTCGGCCAGCATTTGCCGGATCACTTCCTTGTAACGATCCATGCGCTTCGTCTGGTAATACGGGCCTTCATCATGCGTCAGACCCAGCCAGGCCATGCCGTCGAGAATGGCCTGAACCGCTTCCGGCGTGGAACGTTCAATGTCGGTGTCCTCGACGCGCAAAATGAATTGCCCGCCGTGATGACGGGCATAGGCCCAGGAAAACAGCGCCGTACGAGCGCCGCCGATATGCAGGTAGCCGGTAGGACTGGGAGCGAAACGGGTGCGAATCATGATGATAGGCGTACAGGAAAAAGCAATGGATAAGCACGCACCGCCAGAACAAAAACCCGCAAAGCCTTGTAACACAAGGACGCTGCGGGTTTTCCGGGATGTGTAAATGGTGGGTGGTACTGGACTCGAACCAGTGACCCCTGCCGTGTGAAGGCAGTGCTCATACCAACTGAGCTAACCACCCAGTGTCTCGAAAGGCGCGCATTAAACCACAGCCGGATAGCGCAGTCAAACGTCGACCGTCATGTCTGTCACGCATCCCGGCGCTTTCTTAATGCAATACCCGATATTCTTTTTCCGGCCTCAAGATGGGGCTTGAGCCGGGAGAAGCGTGACGACAGACCAGCCGCCAGCCGTGCGGACCGCGCAGGTAAACGTGGGTGGCCTGAATCGGCCCGCTCGCGTCCCTGCCCGCGTGCAATTGTTCAATCAGGTGGCGCACCACCATCATCATGCCCTGCCACTGGGCGATGGCCTGATGGCGGATTTCAACCCTGGGGTCGTTCAGAATACTGCGCCAGCTTGACTGGATGGCGGCGAAGCCGACCAGATGCGCGCCGCTGGGATGGATGCAGACGATTTCCTCGTCTTCCGCCCAGACCGTCATCAGGGCTGTCAGGTTGCGTTTTTCGATGGCCTTGTAAAAAGCGGCCTCGACATCTTCCGGAGAGGAGAAACTGTTGTTGGACATGGCGTTCAGTTCAGGCGGGCCTGACACATTTCAAGCACCTGGGCGGGAAGCAGCTTTTCCAGGCAATCGGTATGCCCATATGGACAAACCCGTTTGAAACAGGGACTGCACGGCATATTCGTACGCATCACGGTCGCTTTCGGGGAAAGCGGCGGCGTGAAATCCGGTGAGGAGGAACCGAACAGGGCGATGGTGGGGCGATCCAGCGCGGCGGCGACGTGCATCAGGCCGGAATCGTTGCAGACCACGAGGCTCGCCTGGGCGATCAGGTCGATGGCCTGGTCGATGCGGGTGCGTCCGCAAAGGTTGCGACAATCGCCGGGCACCTGGATGCGGATGCTTTCCGCGATGGGATGATCCTTGCTGGAGCCGAGCAACCAGACAGGGTGCCCCGTCCGCACCAGTTCCCAGGCCAGAGCAGTGAAATGTCTGGCAGGCCAGCGTTTGGCGGGGCCGTATTCGGCGCCGGGACAGAGCACGACCGGGCGCATGGCATTGGAATCACCTTCCTGCGCCAGCCCCAACGCGGTCAGCACGGCAGTCTGTTGACCGCGCGAAGAAATCAAACGCGGCGGCGCGACCGGACGGGTCAGCAGCTTGCCGAGCGGTTCCGCCAGTTGGGCAAAGCGTTCGACCATCAGGGGCAGCGCCGCCTTGTTGAGACGATGGCGTTCGTTGATCAGTCCGAAACGACATTCGCCGAGAAACCCGATGCGACGGGGAATGTCGGCGAGCCAGGGCACGAGCGCGGATTTGAAGGAGTTGGGCAGGATATAGGCGCGGTCATAGGCGCTCTGTTTGAGTTCGCGGGCGAGGCGCAAACGTTGCATCAGGTTCAGTTCGCCGTGCGCGAAGGGTGAAGGGCGCACCGCCGAAATTTCCGCCATGCGGGAGAGCACCGGACGCACCCAGGCGGGCGCCAGCGCGTCGATTCTAAGCTGCGGGTTTTGCGCCTTCAAGCGGGCAAAGAGCGGCTGCGCCATGATGGCGTCGCCAATCCAGGAAGGCGCAATAACGAGGGCGCGTTCTTCAGCGGACATGTTTTGCCTTGCCGGACTTCAGGACACCCGCGCCGAAAGTTACCGCAATGAAAACATAAAGCATGAAGCGCCAATGCGCGCGGAACAGCGCATCGTAGCGACCATCATCGTGATTTTCATCGGCCAACATCCGGCTCCCGGTCATGCGCTATAAACCGCTCAAATGTCCGCCAGCCAGTCTTTATGCGCGGAGGAACGTCCGTATACCACGTCAAAGTATTTTTCCTGCAAACGTTGGGTGATGGGGCCGCGCGAACCGCTGCCGATGGGGCGGTCGTCGAGTTCGCGGATGGGCGTGACTTCGGCGGCGGTGCCGGTAAAAAAGGCTTCGTCCGCGCAATACACTTCGTCGCGGGTGATGCGTTTTTCCCTGACCGGAATACCCAGTTCGCCCGCCAGCCGCATCACCGTATCGCGGGTAATGCCTTCCAGACAGGCGGTGAGTTCAGGCGTATAGATCTGGCCGTTTTTGACGATGAACACGTTTTCGCCGGAACCTTCGGCCACGTAGCCTTCCGGGTCGAGCAGCATGGCTTCGTCGTATCCGGCGGCGGTGACTTCGTTGTTGGCGAGAATGGAGTTGATGTAGTGCCCGGAGGCTTTCGCCCGCACCATCGAGATATTGACGTGATGGCGGGTAAAGCTGGAAATCTTGACGCGAATACCCTGTTGGAGCGCGTCTTCACCCAGATAAGCGCCCCACGGCCAGGCGGCGATGATGACATGCACCTGAGCGCCGCGCGGCGAAACGCCCATTTTTTCCGAGCCGTAAAACGCCAGCGGGCGCAGGTAACCGGTTTCGAGCTTGTTGGCGCGCAGCACTTCCTTGTGCGCTTCGTTGAGGGTCGCCTTGTCGAAAGGCATCTCCATCTGGAAAATGCGGGCGGAATTGAACAGTCGATCGGTGTGCGCGTCCAGACGGAAAATGACCGTCCTGCCAGCGTCCGTCCGGTAAGCGCGCAATCCTTCAAAAATTCCCATCCCGTAATGCAGAGAGTGGGTCAGAACGTGTGTGGTGGCGTCCCGCCACGGAACCAGTTTGCCATCGTACCAAATAAAACCATCCCGATCTGACATGGACATGATGTGCGCTCTCCTCGCGTAAAAATCAACCAAAGTTGAACATTCTAGCGCATCGGCGGTCAGAAGACAGAAGACAGAAGACGGCAGACAGGGTAGATTATCGGCGGCGTTGCTGCTGACCCCGACTGTTGACGGCGCCGCCATCGTCAAATTTTCCACCCCCTGTCTTCTGAAAATGATTGAACGCCTCTGGAAACCCAATGTCACCGTCGCCGCCCTCGTGCCGCGCGATGGAAAATTTTTGCTGGTGGAAGAAGAAACCAACGCCGGAGTCCGTCTCAATCAACCCGCAGGTCATCTGGAGCAGGGCGAATCCCTGCTGGAAGCCGTGGTGCGCGAGTGCCGCGAAGAAACCGGCTACGATTTTTGCCCGCAATACCTGGTCGGCATCTACCAGAGTCCCCGTCCGGACAGCGATATCACTTACCTGCGTTTCGCTTTTGCGGGCGAGGTGGTGGGCTACGACCCCGAACGACCGCTCGACGCGGGCATCATTGCGCCGCATTGGCTGACGCCTGCCGCCCTGCGCGCCGCGCCGGAAAAACTGCGCAGCCGGATGGTGCTGGCCTGCATCGAAGACTGCCTGTCCGGAAAACGCCTGCCCCTTGACGTCATCACCCATTACGAATGACCTCCCGTTTTTTGTACTGCCTGCCGCTATTCTTCTGCGTGAGCATTTTGCCCCTTCCGGCCAACGCAGAGGACGCCACGCTGGAAATCTGCTTCAACTACAGTTGCGTCACGCGCCGACCGGTTACTGTCGACAGCTCGCGTCTGCGCGTGTTGACGCAGGATTTGCAACAGGCGCAGGATGCGGCGGAAGAACGGGCGCGCCTGTCTGTCGTCATCGGCAGGCTTTACGCCCTGGCTGCGGAACAGACGCCCATCGGCAACGACAAGGGCGGAAATTTCGCCGACGACGGGGTGTTCGGACGCATGGACTGCATCGACCACTCCACCACCACCACCGCTTTTTTGCGTTTGCTGGTGGAACAGGGCGGCCTGCGCTGGCATAAAGTGCTGCCGCCCGCGCGCAGGCTGCGTTTCTGGCTGTTGCAGCATTTTTCGGCGCAGATTGAGGAACAGCCAACGGCGGAAACAACGGAAGGCCGGAAATATGTCGTCGATAGCTGGTTTGTCGACAATGGCGAAGCCGCCATCATTTTGCCGCTGGAAGCCTGGGAAAAAGGAGAAGGGCCGGATGTCTGAAAAAGGAAAAACCGTGATTGTTGGACTTTCCGGGGGCGTGGATTCCTCGGTGGCCGCCCTCCTGCTGCGGCAACAGGGCTACCACGTCATCGGCATGTTCATGAAAAACTGGGAAGACGATGACACGGAAGAATACTGTTCCTCGCGCCAGGATTTGATCGACGTAATGAGCATCGCCGATGTGCTCAGCATCGACGTGGAAGTGGTGAATTTCGCCGCTGAATACCGCGAGCGGGTATTTGCCGAATTCCTGCGCGAATATCAGGCGGGACGCACGCCCAACCCGGATGTGCTCTGCAATTCCGAAATCAAGTTCAAGGCTTTTCTCGACCACGCCATAAAACTGGGCGCCGACGCCATCGCCACCGGCCACTACGCGGGCGTACGCGAATTCGACGGGCATTATCAACTTCTGAAGGCCGAGGATGGCGCCAAAGACCAGAGCTATTTTCTCTATCGCCTGAATCAGGCGCAGCTCTCAAAAACCCTGTTTCCGCTGGCCAGGCTTTACAAACGCGATGTACGCAAGATTGCCGCCGACGCCAATCTGCATGTCGCCGCCAAGAAAGACTCCACCGGCATCTGCTTCATCGGCGAGCGTCCGTTCAAGGATTTTCTGAGCCGCTATCTGCCGCCCCGAAAGGGTGAAATCCGGCGGCTGGAGGACGACAAACTGCTCGGCGAACACGATGGCCTGATGTATCACACCCTCGGACAACGCAAGGGGCTTTGCATCGGCGGCCTGAAAGAAACGGGAAAAAACGGGGAACACACAGCGTGGTTCGTCGCGGGCAAAAATATGGAAAAGAATGTGCTCTACGTGGTGCAAGGCCACGATCACCCGGCCCTGTCCTGCGACCGGCTCGTCGCCGAACAACTCTCCTGGATTGCCGGAAGCGCGCCCCGAAGCCATTGGGTTTACGCGGCCAAGCCGCGTTACCGCAGCGAAGACGCGCCCTGTGAAATCGAACGGGTAGACCACGAAAGCTGCGAAATCCGCTTCGCCCAGGCGCAATGGGCGCTGACGCCCGGACAATCGGTCGTCGTCTATGAAAGTCGGGTGTGTCTGGGCGGCGGGATAATCCGTTAAAACGCCTTCATGGTCGCTGGCGTCATTGGCGGGCGCGCCCGTCGGCAGGCAGGGCGAAGACACGGTGCTTCCCCCGGCTTAACCGCCGTTTAACGCGCCAACTTCTGGGGGCAGTTCAAGCGGTCCCATCGCCCTGTTCAGGCAAACCAGCCCGTTTCCGCCTGTCTGCGGGAAGGGCTGGTCGTTGCCGTTTATACCTTGAATTCGTTCAGCGTCGTGTTGACATCCTGCGCCAGTTGTTCGAGTTGGCGGACATTGGAGGCGGCTTCTTCTGCCGCCGCGTTGTTCTCGTCGGTCATTTGGGCGATGCTTTCCACATGGCGGGCGATGTCCTGACTGGCCTGGCTTTGTTCCTTCAGGGCGTTGGAGATTTCCGTCACCGCCTCCGAAACCCTGTTGGCGCCGTCGCGGATAGCGTGGATGCGTTCGTTGGCTTCCTCGGCCAGACTTTGGCCTTCGCCAACCTGTTGAACAACCCGCTCCATTTCCTCGACGGCTTCCCTGGCGGAAACCTGCATTTTGCCGATCATGGTGCTGATGTCACCTGTGGATTGCGCCGTACGCTCGGCCAGTTTTCTGACTTCATCCGCGACCACGGCAAAGCCTCTGCCCTGCTCACCTGCGCGCGCCGCTTCAATGGCTGCGTTCAGGGCAAGGAGATTGGTCTGGTCAGCGACTTCCTTGATGACCTGCACAACGCTGGAAATTTGTTGCGATTCCTCGCCCAGAACGCGAATGACTTCCGCCGCCCTGGTGACGGTGCCTGCGATTTCGCCCATTCTTGAGGTCGTGCGTTCGATGATCTGTCCACCTTCCGTCGCGGTTTCCCCGGCATGCTGCGACATGCCTTGCGCGTCTCCGGCGCTGTTGGCGACGGTATTGATGGAAACGGTCATTTCTTCAACCGAAGCAGCCATGGCGGAGGTGGAACTGCTCTGGCTGGCCGAGCTTTTCACCACCTGATCGGAAGCGACCGAAACCGAGGTGGCGATATTACTGACCGCGTTGACCTTGTGCTGAATGACTTTGAACGATTCCTGCAACTTGCCCAACATGCCATTGAAGGCGGTCAGCATCTCGCCAACTTCATCGTTACTCTGTGTTTTGACGCGCAGGGCGAGATTTTGCTCGTCGGCGATTCGCACCACCGTATCGCGCGCTTCCTCGATGGGCCTGATGACGAAACGCTGCATGGAAAAAGTCATAAAGCCCAACAGGGCAAGCGCCAGCGCCATGATGATGTATTGCGCGACTTCCAGCATGTCTGAAGTCGCAGCGGCCTTCTTGACGGTCTGTTCGGCTTGCTTGTTGTTAAAATCAATCAGCAGGCGAATGACCTTCAGAATATCGTTTGCCAGGGAAGCGCGTTCCTTTTGCCCCTGACGGACGTGCTCGAAAAGCTCAATCCGGCTCTCAGGCGTGGGTTTTTCCACAAACTGCTCCGCCAGGGTGATTTCTCGTTTGATATACGCAATCCAGGGGTCCCATTTTTGCGCCAGTTCATCCCACAACAGCTTGCCTTCGGAGGAAATGCCGCTCGCCTCATATTTATCGTGCATTTCTTCCGCCTCGGCGATAGCCGGGCGATACTCTTCAAGGATCGTCTGGATGGCCCGGACAGCTTCTGCTTCGTCGGCGATGATTTCACGGGAGAGCAATTGGTAGGACATGAAACGCAGATTGGTGAAATCGTGTTCCAACTTGAGCATCATGGTGATTTTGGGCAGGCGCACGGAGTAGACCGCATCGGTGGCCTTGTTGGCGTCGTTGGCGGAATAAATGCCGAACGCACCGATCAGCACCATGCCGACGAACGAAAAAATCGACAACAGGATCAGCTTGCTCTTAATTTTCATGATGTTCTCCTATATGATGCGGTTCATGGATTTCTCAAAATCCAGAATGATTGAAAATCTTTGCCATGCCGCGAACAAGCGAAGGTCCAGACAAAGAAAAATAGGGATGTATGAGGGATGGTAGTAACGCGATGGGTAAAATGCTCATGCAGTGCCTTATTGCGTGCGCATGTTATGGACTCATGTCGGATGCTATCAAAAAATCATGAAAAGTGTACATCAAAAACGGTTTCCCTCAGGGCGGATGCAATCCGTCGGGCACAGCCTTTCGAAAGCGCAACATGCGCAAAACCCTGCCCAAATGCGCCGCTTTGCGCCGAAGTCTGTGGTCAGCAGACAGCATTCTGCGTTGAAATGACGCGCCTGTCCAGAATATTGGCACACATGCGATCAGCTTACTGACCTGTCGACCTGAATCGGTAAATGGTTCATCATCCGATTGTTTTGGGGATATAACGCAAAACATATTTATGACAATGCATTTGGGAGAAGATCATGTTTTTTGAAATTCGTCGCAAGCCTTTGGTGCAGCAAACCCTGACCGGGGTCGTGCTGATTTGTATTGTCGCCGCATTCCTGTTGTCACTCGTGTTGTCGGCCTATACCGAACAGATGGCGCTGGCGGAGAGCGAGATCACACTGAAAACCCAGACCGGTCTGGTTTCCCGCACGCTTGAATATGCCGAAGAAAGCATGAAACGCAATGCCCTGACCGCCCTGGAAGCCTTCGAACGGGAGCTGCCTCCGGCGCGTCTGACGGGGCGCAGGGTACAACTGGGCGATGCGACGCGCCCTGAAATCATTTTCGGCAATAATATTTCCGGCATCGGCAATCAGGCTTTCCTGCTGGCCTACAAGGAACGCAATCCGCAGGCCGACGTGGCGTTTCTGTTGCGGGATGGCGGCAACGTTTACCGCGCCACCACTCTTCTGAAAGACGGAAACGGGCGCTACCGCGACGGTGAGCAGGTCAATGACAATTACATTAATCCCGTGCTGGAAGGCAACCTGTATCTCGGCACCATCCAGCGTTCCGGCAAGATGTACGCGCTGGCGGTCAAACCCTTGAAAAACAACGCAGGCCAGGTGATCGGCGCGGTAAGCATGCGGGTGCCCATTGAGAATGACGTAAACACCCTGCGCGACCGCTTGAAATCGGTGGTCATTGGCAGCACCGGTTATCTTTTTATCATTGAACAGCCTTCCGGTGACAGCAAGGATATCCGTTTCATTTTGCATCCCAGCTTGCAGGGCAAGCTGGTCAGCGAATCCGGAGAAAAATCGCGGCAGGTTTTTGACGACATCGTGGAACAGAAGGAGGGTTTTCTATCCTATGAATGGCAGGAAACCTCCGGCGATCATCAGGAGAAGCTGATCGCTTTCAATGAAATACCCGCCCTGCACTGGATTGTCGCAGCCAGCGTGCCAAAGGAGGAATTCACCGCGCCATACGACCGCATCCGCTATATCCTGCTATCGGGACTGACCGCCACGGTGGTCTTGCTCATCGTCTGCCTGACGCTGCTCGTGCGCTGGCAATTGCGCCCGATGGAGAGCGTCACCGAAGGCGTCGCCCGCATGGGACAAGGCGATTTGACGCACGACATTGCCGCGCGCGCGGACTCCGGCAATGAAATCGACCGTCTGTCCGTGTGCATCAACGAAACCCGGCATGCCATGCACACGCTGATTGGCAAGATTCGCGGCACGGCGGAAAAAGTGGGCGCATTATCGGGCGGCAGCGCCGAAGCCATGCAGCAGCTCACGCGAAGTATCGACGGGCTGGCGGCTTCTTCCGGGGAAATGAGCGGCAAAATCGGCGAGCTTTCCACCGCCATCGACCACATCGCGGCCTCGGCGGACGACGCGCACCAGCATGTCCATGACGCGGTGGAAAAGGTCGAGAATGGCCGCACGGTGGTGGGCAATGTCATCGACTCCATTCATCTGATTGAAACCCGCGTGGAGTCCACGTTAAATGAAGTCGAAACCCTGACCGGACATTCGCGGCAGATTGGCAAGGTGGTGGAAACCATCGGCGCAATCGCCGCGCAAACCAATCTGCTCGCCCTGAACGCCGCCATCGAAGCCGCCCGCGCCGGAGAAGTCGGACGCGGCTTTGCCGTCGTCGCCGACGAAGTGAGAAAGCTTGCCGAGCAATCCGCCCAATCCGCCAACGAAATCAACGGCATCCTGAATCTGGTCACCACCGGCGTAACCGCCGTGCGCGCCGCCATCGACGAAGTGGTGCACGAGACGCAACGCGGCACGGAATTTTCCAACACCGCAGGCGCGGCCTTGCAGGCCATCGACGACATCACGCGCGACATCGCCGCGTCCGTAACCTCCATTGCCGAGGCCACCCGGCAGCAGGTCTCCGCCGCCCAGTCCATGCGCGCGCAGGTGGATGCTTCCGCCGAAGCGACCACCGCAGCCGACCAGATCACCCGCGAAGTCTCGCAAAGCGCAAGCGAACTGCAAGGCGAAGCCGAAAAGCTGGGACGCGATGTCAGCCAGTTCATCATTTGAACCCCCTCAGACGAACCGGGTCAAACCGCGTTCGTCCGCCCATCCGGCGCGTCGCCGCCTTCATCGCCCACATCGGCGGCGTCGGGTGATGTCGGCTTCAAGGTTCCTGACGCAAAGGATGATTGCGCTCATCCGATACATTCCGGGTTTCAGGCGATAAACGCTTGTACATCCGTTGCGCGGAGTGCTGTAAAAACCGCGCGAGCAGTATGCTGACGGGCAGGATGACAAATAGCGCAAAAAAACTCTCGCCGGGGCCGTGGATGCGCAAATGGAGCGGTGTAAGCGACAGACCGGAAACCCGGTAGATAGAGGTGGAATGGTAATCCTCGCCGGAATACCTCACCGTGATTTTCTGTTCCCGGTTTTCCTGCGTGACAACCGAGTACTGCCATGACGAAAACTCCTCTTCCCTGTTCAATTCCCCGCCTGGCGAGGAAAGCAGGAAACGTGCGTTCGGGAAATCTGCCTTGAATTTTTCCAGCCCGCCCAGATGGACAGGGACGATTTCCTTCTCTCCCGGTATTTCCGCCATGATGTAAAACAACAGTCCATTCGGCGCGCGTACTGTCTGGCGGGTATCCCATGCATTCAACCGTTCAAACGCGGATATGCCAACTGCCAGCCCGCCCACGCAGATTGCGGGGAAAAACCAGAGGCTGCCTGAAATGCGCAGGAGTACGCACGCGATTTTTTTCATCCTTTACTTTGAGGCGTGAATTTCGGCTCAAACGCGGCCAATCCCGGCCAGGGGGTTTTCAGCCAGAGGCGTTCGCCCAGCAGACGGTACAGGGCGGCCTCGCTGAAGCTGCCCAGCGGGTCGGCGCGGAAGGCGCTGACCCATTGTTCGCGGCCTTGCAGGTAGGCGCGGGCAAAATCTCCCCAGCCGGTAAAACAATCCTGCGCGCGCCGGGCGTTCAGGAGCAGCGCCCGCCATGCGGCGTCGTGTTCTATCCAGCCCATGAGCAGGGCGTTACGGACGAAGAAGGCCATGCGAACAATGGCGAAGGCGAGCGCAATGCGCGGTTCGTCGGCAGGCAGGAGATTGTGCAGGTCGGCGCGAAACCAGGTGGATTCCAGGGTCGCCGCCAGATGCGCGCGGGCTTCGTCGTCGCTCGCGGTGGCGCGGCATTCCATGTAATGCAGGAAGGCGGATCGGTACTGGGCGATGGTGTTGTCGGTCAGGCTGGGGGTGTCGGGTTCAAAAAATCCGGTCATTTTTTGCGCGTCGACGACGGGCAGCGCCAGCGCCAGGGCAAAGGCGCGTCGCTCTGAAAATACGCCTTCTTCCGGGCAAACGGCGCGTTTGAAGAAAAAACAGCCGACAGCGAGCATGAGCGCCCACACCGGTAGGCCGAGGCTTTTCCCGGCCATGAAGAGCGCAATCAGGATGCCCCACTCTGTCCAGTCCAAAGGTTTTTTCTTGCGGCGGCGTCTTTTGACTTTGTCGGCTTTCAGGCAGGCGGCATTGTATTGGGCGGCTTCCTTTGTCATGCCCGGCCAGGGCACGCCTTCGGTCTGGAAGCCGGAAGCCTCGTCTATGCCGCCTGTTGCGCCTTGCAGGGCGTAACGCGCTGCGGGGGATTGCGGCGGACGCTGCGCGAATAATCGCGGCTCGCGGGCGGCGACCAGCCATTCAAGCAGGGGCGCGGGGTTGGTGACGCGGGGAAAAAGCAGGGGATGGCGGACAATCAGGCGGGTTTGCAGGGCGACATCCGTCACTGCTTCGATGCGCCGCCAATCCTCCGGGGTACGCACGACGCCGATGCGCGCGCAGTCGTCGGGGATGTCGTCCGCGCCGTGGTCAGCATTGGCGTCAAGATGATTGAGGCAGGCGATGAGGTCGTCAACATAGCGTTCCACCGGCGGGCGGTTCTGCTTGCCTTTGACCTGATCGACCCGCAAGGCGCCATGTTCGTCAACATGGAGGCTCATCGTGATGTGCGGCTGGCTGTTGTTTTCGCCGGAGCGAAAACTGAAAACGCGCATTTTCCCGGCTTCGATGGCTTCGGCGTAGGAAGCGCCATAACCGCCGGTGAGCGCCTTTCTGTCGGCGAATTGTCCCAGACAGTGGCGCATGGCGTAGCTCTCGAAAGCCATTTCGGCGCGTAACGTCCGGGTGTCGGGCAGGAGTTCGACGAACACGCCGCCCGCCGTTGTCGGCTGTTGCGGCAGAAGCAGTGGCGCGAGGGCGGCGGGATTGCTTTGTCGCCAGCCGCGTTCGATTTTTTCCGCCATTGCGGCGTGTTCTTTTTCCCACAAGGCGAGCGCCTGCGGGCAGTTGACGCGGGCGAGCTTGCCCTCCAGCGCCGTGCCCCGGCGCGCGTTCAGAAATTCCACCAGCCGGGTTTCCAGCGCGAGTAATTGCGGCTCGGCGGGGTCGATCCAGACCAGCGGAACGGCGTTGGCGTCCCGGCATTTCCACTGCTTTTCCAACCACTCCGGCACGGCGGCGGGCGCGAGTTTTACACGCGCCGCGTCCAGTGAATCAATCGGCGCGGCGGGTTCGAAATTGGCGACGAGGTGGCGGAAAAAATGGTTGACGAGCCACGCCCGCACTTCCTCACTGTCGCCCCGCGCCGCGCTGCGCCGGGCGATGTCCGCTTTTAACGGCCCGGCGTTCAGGGCGTTACGCGGCGCGTAGGCCGAGGGTTTCGCAAAAACAACGGCTTCTTCGGCCATCCGGCTTACTTCCAGATTTGCCACCAGGATTTGGCGTTGGCCTTGGCTTCCGCTTCGACTTCGGCACGGAACTTTTGCAGGAATTCCCTAGTTACCTGATTGTCTTCCAGCAGCAGGCGGCGTTCGTAAAGCGTGATGGCTTCTTCATTCATATCCAAGCCCCGCGCCAAATCCGCCGCGTCGCCGACCACCCCGGCGACCGTGCTGTTCTCGAACTGCGTACGCAGGCGGTTCCATAGCGCCAACGCCTGATCGCGATGGGCATGGGCGAGATGAAACCCGATGGAGAGTCGCGCGCTCAGGGAATCCGGCGGCAAGTTCGCCTCGTCAATTTCGTTTTCCCGCTCCCAGGTGACCAGCCGCTCCATCCAGATCGGGATTTCATTGTGGCGTTCTGGATTTTGGCGACCGAGTTCCCACAAGGCTGCGGCAACACGCGGAATATAGTTTGCAGGGTCATGGCGACTATAACCGTAGGTTTCTGCGTATTGCCACAGTGTTTCTGCGGCTTCGACAATTTTGGCCTTGTCGTCCAGATCATGGTAGTTCCACAAAATGCCATCGTAATGCTCGGCGAAGGAACTGGCGGCGATGCCGCGACGATGCGTTTCCAACGCCTCCATGTTCTTGTCTACGCTACGGTACAGGATGGCGAGATTGTTGCAGAGCATGGAATAGAGGTGGGGCGCGGCATCGCGGGGATGCCCCTTGCCGGTCTCGAAATAATGTTCCATGCGCGCCTTGCCGTGTTCGTAGACCGAAAGTCTGATCTGCCTGCACAAGCGCCATGCCTCATCCTGCTCCGCTTCCGGCAGCGCTTCAATGGCCGTTTCCACCTGATCGACCAATCCGCCTGCAAAAGCGTAACAATCCCGTCCGCTTTCCAGGTGAAAAATCATCGGTGGCGGGTTGGTCAAGGCCTTCATCACGCCGTGGGCGAACATCCGGGCTTCGAACAGACCGTTGGCTGTGCGCCAGTCCGCCATCTTGCCATCGTGCGCAGCGGCTTCGAGTTGTTCCAGATAAACGTGCGCGTTAATGCATTCGGCGTAGAAATCGCGCACTACCGCCAGACGGCGAATCCACGGATGTTCCGGCGCGCGTATCTCGGCCAGCGTTTGGGCGGCCTGAAAAATCGGCTCGAACGCCGCGTTGTCGCCCTCGCGGTCGATGTCCTGCTCAAGGAATTCGCCGAAAATCGCCTTGAGTTCAGGCGCGGGTTCTTCCGGCGCAAAGGACAACAAATCCGCCAGCGTATGGGCGTAGTTGCAGGCGCGCATCGCGCAGAGCGGCCACCAGAAGGAAGTTTCCGCCGGGTCGGAGAGGCGTTCGAGAATGAGGCGATACACGCCCGCCCAGACGCCGTTTTCCAGGGTTTCGGCCTCGTAAAGCTGAAAAAACGCCCGCCGCCCGGCGTCTTCAACGCGACCGGCTTCCATCAGCCAGGGCAATTCATATTCAATGAAGTCGTCGCCGCCGTTACCGTAGGGGGCAAGGCTGTACCGCGCGTCGTCGCAAGCCGCCAATGCCCCGGACAAATCGCCCTGCGCGTAAAGGGCGCGGGCGGCGAGACGGGCGAGGCGCACTTCGGTTTCGCGTCGCTGCGGCAGGGCGTTTTCCTGTGTCAGCGCCGTAATCCGCGCGCGAAAAAGGGGCAGGCGTTCCGGCAGGATGTCGATCAGCGCATTGCCTGCCCAAAGCCAATCGCTATCCTCTATGTTCTCTCCATTCGTTGCCGCCGCGTCCAGCGCGGCGAGGGAGGCCGCGCCTGCGGTTTTCGCTTCTTCCGGCTTGCCGTGCCATCGGTACGCCACGGCGAGATTGGCCTGATGCACGCATGTATCCCAACCGCGCAAGGCGGCGCGCTCCGGGATGGCGCGAATCAGGGCGTTCTTTGCCTCTGCCGCTTTCAGCGCGATGTCGAGCGAGGAAGATTCCACGCGCAACTGGGCGAGCAGGCGGGTATCCGCGAAATCTCCCGCGTGCAATCCCGGCTGTGCGGCGAGGGCGATGATGGCGTCCAGCGTCGCCTGTATATCCGCTTCGTCATCAAAATAGCGCGCGACCTGCAGGCGGAAAATCCTGAGGCGCATGGCGATGTCGGCCTGCTCGTCGGGCGGCGCGGCCTGCACCAGCAGCGCGCCGTCGTTTTCGATGACCGCCAGCGCAGCCGCCTTGTCGCCCGCCCATACCCACAAGGTATGCAACCGCCCGATGGCTTCCAGCGAATCGGCCCGCAGGGGACGTTCGCGCAAGCGTTCGAGCAGGTGGATTTCTTCGGCGGAACCTTCCTCGAAGTCGGCTTCAAGGCGGTTCATCAGGGCTTCCAGACCGTTGCCGGTCAGAAGATTGTCGGGGGTGGGGGTGACCATGGAAAAACTCCTTGTTATTGCCACATGACGTCGCATTGTACCCGTTTCACCCAGCGGAATACAAAAAGGGTAATGACAATAGGGTTGATCATTGTTCAGGAATTCCCTGAGCGTTCATAGGTCACAAACGCAAACGCCGTTCCCTGCGCGCTGGTCTGTTTTTCCCGCTGAATCTCCCGCCATTCATCGGGGGAGAAGGCGGGAAACCAGGCGTCGCCCGCAACCTCCATTTCCACTTCGGTCAGCATCAGCCGGTTGGCGTGGGGGAGCGCCAGGGCGTAGAGCTGTTCGCCGCCGATGATGAAAGCCTCATTCGCAGTTTCGTTCGTCATCAGCGCCAGGGCAGCGTGCAGGGAATTGGCGAGTTTGCCGCCAGGCACAGGATAGTCGGTCTGGCGGCTGATGACGATATTGAGGCGTCCGGGCAGGGGACGGAAGGCTTCCGGTAGGGATTCCCAGGTTTTTCGGCCCATGATGACCGGGTGTCCGCGCGTGACTTCCCGAAAATGCCGCAGGTCTTCCGGCAGATGCCAGGGCAGGCGATTTCCCACGCCGATGACGCGATTGCGGGCGACGGCGGCGATGAGGGTCAGGCGGGGCAGGGACATGGTTTATTTTTTCAGGGCGGCAATCAGGCCGCAGGTGGAAGCGTCGAGCGAATCGCCTGCGCTGATCTCTGCGTCGTCTTCCAGCCGGGGCAACAGGCGTTTCGCCATCTGCTTGCCCAGTTCCACGCCCCACTGGTCGAAGGCATTGACGTTCCAGAGCACGCTCTGGCAAAACACCTTGTGTTCGTACAACGCCAGTAATTGTCCCAGGGTGTGCGGCGTCAGGCGTTCCAGCAGCAGGGTGGTGGAAGGCTGGTTGCCGGGGAAGGTGCGGTAGGGCAGCAGGTCTTCGCCGATGCCGCTCGCGCGCGCCTCTTCCGGCGTCTGGCCGAAGGCCAGCGCGGCGGACTGGGCGAGGGCGTTGGCGAGCAGTTGGGCGTGATGACCGGGCAGGGGAAAATCCGCGTGTTTCAAGAGGATGAAATCACAGGGGATGGGCTGTCCGCCCTGATGCAAAAGCTGGAAAAAGGAATGCTGGCCGTTGGTGCCGGGGCTGCCCCAGAGAATCGGGCAGCTTTTCAGGGTGAGCGGCTGGCCCTGACGGTCGACGGATTTGCCGGTGCTCTCCATTTCCAGTTGTTGCAGGTAAGCGGGGAAAAGCTCAAGGGACTGGCTGTAGGGAAAAATGCCGTGACTGGCCGCGCCGATGAAATTGACATTCCAGATGTCGAGCAACGCCAGGGTGAGCGGCAGGTTCCGGGTTGCAGGTGCCTGAATAAAATGTTCATCCATCGCGCGCGCCCCGGCCAGCAACGCTTCAAAGTTGGAAAACCCCACAGCCAGCGCGATGGACAGACCCACCGATGACCACAGGGAAAAGCGTCCGCCCACCCAGTCACGGAACGAAAACACCTGTTCCGCCGGAATGCCGAAAGCCGCCGCCGCTTCCAGATTGCTGGAGACGGCGATGAAATGGCGGGCGATGGCGTCTTCGCGTGTCTGCCCGGTGAGGGCGGCGGGCAGGCTGCTCTTGATCCAGGCGCGCGCCGTGCGGGCATTGCTTAAGGTTTCCAGGGTAGCGAAGGTCTTGCTGGCGATGATGAACAGCGTGGCGCGGGGATTCAGGCGGGCGAGCAGGGGCGCAAGGTCGGCGCTGTCCATGTTGGAGACGAAATGCACGCGCAGGTCGGGCTGCTGGCAGGCCGCCAATGCCCGTACCGCCATGCGCGGGCCAAGGTCGGAGCCGCCGATGCCGAGATTGACCACATCGGTAACGCGCTCTTTATTGTGGCTGCGCCATGCGCCGGAATGGATGGCGATACAAAAATCCTTCATCCGCGCCAGGTTTTGCGCGACTTCGCGCCCGATGATGGACTGTGGATCCGGCGGTTCGCGCAGCGCCATGTGCAGCGCGGCGCGGTTTTCCGTGTGGTTGATCGCCTCGCCCGCGCACATTCGCCGCCGCCAGCCTTCCATGTCGCGCGCGCGGGCGAGATCATGCAGCAGTTTCAGGGTTGTGGCGGTGATGCGCTGCTTGGAAAAATCCATCAGGATGTCGCCCGCGACGAGGGAAAAATCCTCGAAACGGCGGGGATGTTCGGCGAAAAGCGCGCGCAGGTGTCCGGGTTTGATGTCCTCGGCGTGCGCGGCAAGGGCCTTTAGCGCCAACGCAATGGCGGAATCCCCGTTCGTCGTCGTCATCTTGTCACCTGAACCCTAGACGGCTACCGGCGCCGCAATATGCGGATGCGGGTCGTAGCCTTCCAGCGCGAAATCCTCGTAACGGAAGGCGAACAGGTCGGTTACATCGGGATTGAGCCGCATCCGCGGCAGGGCGCGCGGCGCCCGCGTCAGTTGCAGGCGCGCCTGTTCAAGATGGTTGCTGTACAGATGCGCGTCGCCGAAGGTATGCACGAATTCGCCGGGCGCGTAACCGCAGACCTGGGCGAGCATCAGGGTGAGCAGGGCGTAAGAGGCGATATTGAACGGCACGCCCAGAAAAATGTCGGCGCTGCGCTGGTAAAGCTGGCAGGAAAGCTGGCCGTTGCCGACGTAAAACTGGGTCAGGCAATGGCAGGGGGGAAGCGCCATGCGTTCCACTTCGGCGGGATTCCAGGCCGTGACCAGATGGCGGCGGGAATCGGGATTGTTTTGCAGACGCTCGACCAGTTGTGCAATCTGGTCAACTTCGCCGCCGCCCTGCGTCGGCCAATGCCGCCACTGATGGCCGTAGACCGGCCCCAGGTCGCCGTTCGCGTCCGCCCATTCATCCCAGATGCGCACACCGTTGGCCTTCAGGCAGGCAATGTTGGTGTCGCCGGAAAGAAACCACAACAGTTCATGGATGATGGATTTCAGATGCAGTTTCTTGGTGGTCAGGAGCGGAAAACCCTCGGCGAGGTCGAAACGCATCTGCCAGCCGAACACGGAACGGGCGCCAGTGCCGGTGCGGTCGGATTTATCCAGACCTTTATCCAGCACATAACGCATCAACTCAAGGTATTGGCGCATGAATGGGCAGCGGGGATACGAACAGGAAGCGCGTATTCTAATATACTCATACCACCCCACTTTATTTTCTTTACGACTGCCATGTCTGCCAACAAAAACCCGGACGAACACGATATTTCGCTCCTCAACCCCAGCAGGTTGCAGCATTTTTTGTCCAGCCTGCCCATGGACGCGTACAGCGCCCTTGATGGCATCATGCACTGGTTGGATGCCTGCAATGAAGGAGAACTGAACGGAATCACGCGCTTCGGCGTCGTGCGCGCGCTGGACGAAGCGGCGCAGCCGCGCGTCAGGACGCTGGCGCAGGAATACCTGTATACGCCGCGTCTGGTCAAAATCGAGGAAAACCGCTTGTGGAGCATCATCCACAACTTCTGGTCGCGGATTGCCGAGCAGTACGAGCGCTGTCTGGACAGCGCCGGACGCCGGGACAACAGCAGCGAACAGTTGAAACCCGACCTGCCTCTGGTGGCGGCGCGCGCCATCGCCGCCCTGGGAGAAACCATCAAGTGGGAAAGTTTTCATTACGGCACGATTCCCAACGCCTACTGGGCGCGTCTGGGGAAAAGCTATCTGCTGATGGAACGGGAAGGCAACGTCAACAAGACCCTGCTCATGTATCCCGGCGCCGGTCACGCGACTTCGCCGCTGGCCGAATACCTGCGCGTCCTGTTTTCCCAGGCGTCTTCGCTCAACTGCCTGATGCCGCTGGAAATCGAACTGGCCGATCACCTGATTGCCCACTTGCAGCCGGATTTCATTTTTTCCTCCGAAAGCGACCCGCACAGCGTCTGGTGGGTCGATGCCGGCAAAGCCATCCCGCCGCTGCGGTTGGCGCAACCGCCCAAAGACATGACGGCGACCCTGCGCTTTTTCCATCCCGGCGAAGCGCAAATCCGCCTGCGCGTGCTGGAGCAGGAAATCAGTCGGAGCGGCGAAATGCCCGACTGGATCCGTCAGGGCGAAACCTGCGCCGCGCAAAACCTGCTGCCGGTTATCTCGCACCTCATCGCTTACTGGGCGCCTGTTCCGCCGCAGCGTCAGCACGAGCGGCACCGGGTCAAGCACCAGATCGTGCTGCTGCCGGGGCTGGTCAACGCCATCGTGATGGTTTCTCCCGAATTTGGCGGCAAACCGGCCGGACTGCCGCTGGAAAGCTGGACCGTGGATAACGTCAGTCACGGCGGTTTCGGCGCAATCGTCAAGGATCTGCAGAGCGACTGGATTCAGGTGGGCGCGTTGCTGGTGCTGCAACCGGGCGGTGAGGGCAACTGGTTGGTGGGCGTGGTGCGGCGTTACCAGCGGATTTCCGGGAACGAAGCCCAGGTGGGCATTGAAACGCTTTCCAAGCGCGTCGCCAGCATTGACGTGCGGCCCAGATCCAACACGCCCGGTGCGCCAGTGAGTCCGGGCAGCCCCGGTTTGTGGTTGCAGGATGACGACCCCAGGGGCGACATCCGTTTCATTCTGCCGCCAGGTACGTTCAACCCCGGGGAAAGTCTGGAATTTGACTACAACGGTCGCCGTGTTTTTCTTACCCCGGTTAAATTTCTGGAGCGGGGCAGTGATTATGAGATCGTCTCTTATCGTGCCAAAGTCGCCGCGCCCAAAACCTGAAACCGGCCATCCATGCAAAATCCCGCGCCCGCAGAAACGCTTCTGACGATTGACGCTGCCCGTTATCTGGGGATAAATCCCCTCCGGCATGTCAAACCGGAATGGCGGATTGCCGTGGTTGAGCGCGCCTTTCGCCCGCACCCGGAAAATCCCCAGGCCGACTGGCTGCCCACCGTGATCGTTCCGGCTCTGGAACTCATTGTCGCCGCGCGTGGGCCGGTCAAATCCTTCGCCTCTATCGGCGTCGGCACGGGCATGGATATTCTGACGGGCATCGCCCTGCTGGGCGCGAGCGTTGTCGGCGCCACCGACGTGTTTTCGGATATTACCGTCGCGGCGGAATGGAACATCCGGCAGAATATCGAAGGTGAGCGCCCGGTGGATGTGCATGTGGGTTGCGGTGATTTGCTGACGCCGTTGCAGGGCAGGGGGTTGAGCTTCGATGTCATTTATGAAAACCTGCCCAATATTCCCCTCTCCGATGCCCGCCTGCTGCAAGAAAAAAACAGGTCTTCCAGCTTTGTGCCGCCGAGACCGGAAAAAGTGCCGCAGTTCGCCAGAGACAACATGCTCTCCCTGCACGATGTCGCGCTGAAGCAGGCGCGGGAATTTCTGAACGCCGACGGGTTTGTCATTTCTTCCATCGGCGGGCGCGTTCCGCTGGAATATCTTGCCCGGCTTGCCACCGAATCCGGACTGATTCCGGGTTTCCTGAACTATTCCTGGAAACTCCAGACGGAAGGAGAAGAGGTGCTGCCTTTCTATGCCGAACTGGAAAGCCGGGGGTCAGGCCCTTTTTACTATTATCCGGTTGATGCGCTGGAAAAAATTTTCCACGGCGTGACCCCGAAAGACAGCGGTTTGCGCGCGTTTGAGATCGAAAGCGCGCTGCTGCCTTACCGCATTACGGCGGCGGAAGCCTGGAGGGGCTATCAGGAAGGGCAGCGCATCGGCCATACCGTTGCCGTGCTGAAATCAGCCCGGCGTTAACCGTTTATTGCACAAGGAACACCACATGTCCGACACTCGTTACCGACTCACTGTTCAGGTTCCCGTCTCGCACGCCGAAACACTCAAAAACGCCCTGTTCGCCGCAGGCGCGGGCTGTTACGGCGGTTATGACCGCTGCTGCTGGCAGGTGCTGGGCGACGGACAGTTTCGCCCGCTTGCGGGCGCCAATCCCGCCATCGGCGTGGTCGGACGCGAAGAACACGTCGCGGAATACCGCATCGAATTCGTTTGCCGCGAGGCCGACCTGCCCGCCATTACCGATGCCCTCTACGCCACGCACCCCTACGAGACGCCCGCCTTCGATTTCGTGCCTGTCAGCCGTCCGTCCCGCACCGTGCCCCGCCAGACGCCGGGATGAAACGCAATCTGTTGCTCTGGTTGGTCCTGCTTTCAGGATGTGGACATGCGATGGCGCAATCCGTTTCAATTCCTGTAGAAGTGTCAGTTGACCGGATGGAACAATTAAAATTGTTTTCCAAAGAAAAAGGGTATAACACGCGCTATGCAATCTTCATTGACATGTCCATTCATTCAGGGAAGAACCGGATGTTTGCCGTCGACTTGCACAGCAATGCTGTTATATACAAGAGCCTGGTAAGCCACGGGATGGGCGGCGATAGTACACCCAAGACGCCTGTATTCAGCAATGTGGTGGGAAGTAAACAATCATCCCTTGGCAAGTACAGGATAGGGATCAAATCCTATAGCAGGTGGGGCGTGCATTACCACTACAAGCTGCATGGACTTGAATCTACAAACAGCAATGCTTACCGCAGGAATATTGTCCTGCACTCCTATGCGTGTAACCCGGATCATGAAATCTATCCTGAACATCTGACCTGCTATAGCGAAGGCTGCCCGATGGTCAGCAACACGGATCTCACATGGCTCCATGAAAACATCCTCCGCGACAACACAAATGTTGTCATGTGGATCTATCAATAGAGCCTCTTGCAAAACTCTCTCCAGAAATGAAACCGGGGTTTCCCGTATCCTCCGGGATGGAGATTTTTGAGCATTGAGGGCTGATTTCCAGAGCTTACGCTGATTCCATGTTGTTTTTTCCAAAAAAGCAAAAGGTATCCCAACCCATGCTGCGCAAGGGATCATTTTGAGGTCATGGAGACATCATGTTCTGCATCAACATCGCAGGCGCATTATTAATTGGTCGGTGCTCAGGGATACCGGACATCAGGTATAGCCCGCGTCCATGACATCGTAGAGATTCGTCACCCTTGATGCACTGAGCAGGGACAAGGGAATCGCGGCGAGGCTGTCGTGCATCGAGGCTGAACTGAGCAAGGCGGCAATGGGAACGCCGCAATCGGCGGTATCGAGGTGCAGTTTGTAACCCCGCCAATTTGTCTTGTAGCCTTTGGCATTCTTCTTGCAGCCGTAATCACACGCCGTGGGAATCTCCTTATGCATCTCGTTCAGGTTTTGCCCGCGTTGCCGTTTGACGCTGCGCTTCACCTCAAGCTCAGCATTGACCGGACGGGCTGCGCGCTCCCGCGCTTCAATCGGCAAGACATGATCTATGGTCAGCCGTTCAATCAATCCGGCTGTCGTTGCAAGGTTCAAGACCACCCTGGTCACAAAGGCGTTCGCCATCTAGGCGCGTTCATGAAGCGGTCGCCCCACACCACAGCCACCGGCACAGTATTCTTCGGCACGCACCCATTCCAGGATATGAACCACTTGTTCCAGTTTCGGCGTCAGCGGACCAACATCCCTGGCCAGTTCGGGTATCAGCTCATACTGGACGACGTTCCAGCGTTGCGAAATCAGGTCTCGGCGGGTAGTATGCATGGTGGTGGGCGTTATGGTGGTTGGTTGCTGCCTTCATCATGCCAGAATGGCCGCCCACTTCTTCTTTTTTACGCTGATCTCTCAGCTACATCCCGTGAAAATGGGGCGTTTTGCAAGTGGCTCCAATATCTCCAATTTTCCAACTCCAACTCAAATATCTCGTCGCTTAAATATTTCAAGTCGTACTCATCCGACCATTCGTCTTTTATGCGGTCAAATGTAAATGTAAAATAGTATTTCCCGCCTTTATATTCCGCCACTCCGCTAACAGGAATCATATCCCAATAATCGTGAATGCAATAGACTTTTTCTAACATCTGCCAACCCGATCTAAAAACCTGTTTACGATCTCCCAGGCAATAACGCCAGGAAGACCAGATGAACGAACGGCGAGCTGTGTCTCGTGCGGGCCGCGCCAACCTGATTTTTCAAAGCATGCTCCAACAGGCTGATCCCCTGTTCGTCAGGCTGGCTCCACTTGGCAAACCAGGCATACACCGTCTGCCATTTCGAAAATTTACGGGGCAGGAATCGCCACTGGCAACCCGTGCGCAACAAATACAGCACCCCGCGCAGCAACGCCTCTATCTCTTTGAACCGCTCCTGGCTGATGTCGCTTTCGTAACACTTTCTCATCTCACTATTATCTACTTTGAAGGTAAAATCGTAAACAGGTTCTAAACCTGATCCGAAAAGCCGTTTTTTTACCCTTGAATCGCCTACCAGCTTTTACCCAAACCCAAACGGTTCAACACTTCATGCCTCAAGTCGGAAAGCGCGACATCAC
>JAISRR010000161.1 GCA_031273565.1 Zoogloeaceae bacterium
TCGGTTATCTCTTTTTTAAAGAACTCTCCCCAACTCAAAACACCAACTCGCCTGACACCAACAAGCCGCGCATCCGTCGAAGAGCCGCGCATTCTACAGAATTGAAAAAACCTGTCAACACTTTCGGGAAAGTTTCTTGAGCGAACCTGCCGCTCAAGCAATCGTCACCCTGGCGAACTTGCGTTTGCCGACTTGCAGCACGACCGGGGTTCCCACAGGCAGCAGCAACGCCTTGTCGCTGACTTTTGCCCCGTCTGCCTTGACGCCGCCCTGTTCAATCATGCGAATCGCTTCGGAGGTGCTGGCGGTCAGCCTGGCCTGTTTTAGCGCCTGTACGATGGACAGCCCGGCGGCGGATTCCGTATGCAGTTCAAACTCCGGCATTTCGTCGGGAATCGCGCCCTGACGGAAACGCGCTTCAAAATCCGCCAATGCCGCCGTCGCCGCCGCCTGCCCGTGGTAGCGCGCGACGATTTCCTCTGCCAGCGCCACCTTGATGTCGCGTGGGTTTTTCCCGGCGTCCGCGTCCTGTTTGAAACGGGCGATTTCAGCTTCGCTTCTGAACGAAAGCAGATCGTAATAGCGCCACATCAGGGGGTCGGAAACGGACATGAGCTTGCCGAAAATTTCCTGCGGCGGTTCGTAGATGCCAATGTAGTTACCAAGCGATTTGGACATCTTGTTTACGCCATCCAGCCCTTCCAGCAGAGGCACGGTGAGTACGCATTGCGACGCTTGCCCGTAATGTTTTTGCAGTTCGCGCCCAACCAGCAGATTGAATTTCTGGTCGGTGCCGCCCAATTCCACATCGGCTTCCAGGGCCACGGAATCATAGCCCTGACAGAGTGGATACAGGAATTCGTGAATGGCAATCGGCTGTCCGTTACCGTAGCGTTTGGCAAAATCGTCGCGTTCCAACATCCGCGCCACGGTGTGCTGCGCGGCGAGGCGGATCATGCCGGACGCGCCCAGCGTCTCGAACCAGGTGGAATTGAAGAGCACTTCGGTTTTGTCCGGGTCGAGAATCTTGAACACCTGTTCCTTGTAGGTCGCGGCGTTTGCCAGCACCTGCTCGCGGGAAAGCGGCGGACGGGTGACATTCTTGCCGCTGGGGTCGCCGATCATGCCGGTGAAATCGCCAATCAGAAAAATGACCTGATGGCCCAGATCCTGAAAGTGCTTGAGCTTGTTGATCAGCACGGTATGGCCCAGATGCAGGTCGGGCGCAGTGGGGTCGAACCCGGCCTTCACCCGCAGGGGGCGCCCCGTCTTGAGTTTTTCGACAAGTTCACTCTCGACCAGCAATTCATCACAGCCGCGTTTGATCTGACGCAGACTGGTTTCAAGTTCCGACATTAATTTTTTTCTCCCTCTTTTAATATTACAGGTCGCACCCGCTGCCTTTTTGCTAGAATCTAAAGCTCTTTCGTTCAGCATCTGCACGAGCATGATTAAGCGCGGCATTCTAAACCACCCACCCGAATTCTTCGACCGTCTCTGGCTCCAGCGTTGGAAACTGGCGACGATCGCGGGGCTTTCCACGCTCGGCATGGTCACCGCCATTGCCGTCACGCCGCCGCCCACGCTGCCACCGGAAGCCTTCTCTGAAGTCGTCGAACAGCTCGCGCTCACCGCCAGCGCGCCGCTCGATCAGGGGGATGAAATCTATCTGCGCGAAGCGCGCATCAACCGGGGCGACACGCTCGGTCGCCTGTTATCCCGACTGGGCATCGTGGACGAGGCGGCGCAACGCTATCTGCTGCTCGCGCCCGAAACGCAGGCATTGCACCGGCAACTCGTACCGGGACGCGTGGTTTCCGCCCGCACCAACGCCGAGGGCGCGCTCATCAGCCTCAACTTTCCCATGAACGGCGGCGACACGGTGACGCTGGTCGAACGCCAACAGGGTCGATTGACGGCCCGCGAACAAACACTGCAATATGAAACCCAGCAGGTGCTGAAATCCGGCGAAATCCGTTATTCACTGTTCGGCGCGACCGACAGCGCGGGCATCCCCGACGCCATCGCCGTGCAAATGGCGGAAATATTTTCCGGCGAAATTGATTTTCACCGTGACCTGCGTCAGGGCGACCGTTTTACGCTGGTCTATGAAATGCAGTATTACGCTGGTCGCGCCGCTCGCACGGGGCGCATTCTTTCCGCCGAATTCACAAACAACGGCAAAACGCATCAGGCCTTCCTGTACACGCAAGACGATGGCAGGCAAAGCTATTACGATGCCGAAGGCAAGAGCCTGAAGAAAGCCTTTCTGCGCTCGCCTCTGGAATTTTCCCGCGTGACCTCCGGGTTTGCGCTGCGCTTTCATCCCATCCTGAAAACCTGGCGCGCGCACAAGGGCGTGGATTACGGCGCGCCGACCGGCACGTCGGTGCGCGCCACTGGCGATGGCGTGGTGCAATTCGTGGGCAAACAGGGGGGCTACGGCAATCTGGTGGTGCTCACCCACGCGGGCAATTACCAGACCGCTTACGCCCACCTTTCCCGCTTCGCTGCGGGACTGAAAAAAGGCGACCGGGTTCGCCAGGGCGACACCATCGCTTACGTCGGTCAGACCGGCTGGGCGACTGGCCCGCACCTGCATTACGAATTCCGTATCAAGGGCGCGCAGGTTAATCCCCTTTCCCTCAACCTGCCCACCGCGCCCCCGCTGGACAAGCGTCAGCAAGCCTTGTTCAGGGACAAGGCGCAGGAACAGCTCACCCTGCTGCAATTGCTGAAAGACGCGCCGGTCGCGTACTTTGAATAAACGAACTGGCGTAACGGGTTGGCGTAAAAAAGCGACGCATTTTGCGTCGCCTCAGACTGCTGACAAACTCGCCCTGTCTCCGCCGATCTGATCGGGCGCGGTTAGGTAGGGCGGTTTCTCCGAAACCGCCGTTGTTAACCTGCGGCGCGTTCGGAGAACGCGCCCTACCTGAACCTGTCCTGCCTCAAATATACGACGGAAAGACATGCGGCGCTTTCGGAGAAACCGCCCTACCTCTGCGCCGTAACAACGCTGCGGCAGTATCGTAGATGCCGCCCTGCCACAATTGCATCGCGATACGTTTAATACGGAAATCCGGGTTTGTGTCAGCATCTCAGCGACGCATGTTGCGTCGCCTGTGTCCTGCGCCAGCGAACCATCAGACAGAGAAAGATGAGCCGCAGCCGCAGGTAGAAGTGGCGTTCGGGTTGCGAATCACGAACTGCGAGCCTTCCAGATCTTCGGTGTAATCAATTTCAGCGCCGACCAGATATTGATAGCTCATGGGGTCGATCAGCAGGGTAACGCCGCCTTTTTCAAACTGCTCGTCGTCCTCGTTCGTGCTTTCTTCAAACGTGAACCCGTACTGAAAGCCGGAGCATCCGCCGCCCGTGACGAACACGCGCAACTTCAGTTCGGGATTGCCCTCTTCTTCGATCAGTTCGCGCACCTTGCTGACGGCGCTGTCAGTAAAAATGATGGGGGTGGAAATGGTTTCTGTCGCGCTCATTGGGGAACTCCTACAAAAAGAGCTGGAAATTATGTGGTCAGCGCGCAATGAGGTCAAGCGTCGACGCGAGATTCCGATTCGATGAGCGGAGGCGCTGCCTTCGGAGGGATGGGCGCGGTTGAACAGGGGGGCGTTCATCAACGCGGCGCGGATGCGCTGGTCACTTCTTCTGATTTAAAAATTAGAACGTCGTTTGAGAGGCAGATGGATCATGGCTTCAGCGTGTTTCGGGTTGATTTCGTCGTCACGATTGAGGCGACGGGAAAGCGCCAGCCAGGCAAACATCGCCGCCGCCCAGTCGATCAATTTGCCGGCATAGCCGCCATCGGCAAAGATTTTCCGAAGGCCGGGGATCAGGCCGAACAGGACGGCGCCCCCGCCGACGATTGACCGGCATCGGCTTGACCAGATACGGCGCCAGACGCTTCCATTGTTCTTCCGTCAGATCGCCTGGGTACAGGCTGCTCCCCAGATTATTCGTAACGCTCTGACAACGCATTTCCCGTGCCTGTTTTTAAAACAGCTTCTGACGCTTTATGAACCGAACAGCGTAACATGCTGCTTTTTGCCAGATCTGATTTTCATGCTCCACAATACCCAATCCGACGCTCCCCTTCGTCTCGCCATCAATGGTTATGGTCGCATCGGTCGCTGTTTTTTTCGTGCCCTGTATGAAGCGGGACTGGAAGACCGTTTGCGGGTTGTCGCCATCAATGAACCGGCGAATCTGGACAGCATTGTCTATCTCACCCGCTTCGATTCCACGCATGGCCGTTTTCCAGGCGAGGTCGCCATCTGTGATGGCGGGTTTTCCATCAATGGTCGCCCCATCGCCGTCAGTCACGCCACCACGCCCGAAACGGCGAACTGGGGCGCGCACGCCATTGACCTGCTGGCCGAATGTTCCGGGCAATACGGCGAACGCGCCGAGATTGAACGCTTTCTGAACGCGGGCGCGCCGCGCGTGCTCCTGTCGCATCCGGCGCATAGCGCCGCCGACGTGGACGCCACTGTGGTCTTCGGGCTGAATCAGGATGAACTCACCGGAACGGAACGCATCGTTTCCAACGCCTCCTGCACCACCAATGCCGTCGTGCCCGTACTCGACCTGCTGGAACGCGAACTAGGACTGGAACGTGTCCTGCTCACCACCCTGCATTCCGTCATGAACGACCAACCCCTGATTGACGGCTACCACCACGCGGATTTGCGCCGCACCCGCTCGGCCATGCAATCCATCATCCCTGTCGCCACCGGTCTGGCGCGCGGCGTGGAACGCCTGCTGCCCCGACTGCATGGCAAGGTCACGGCCAAAGCCATCCGCGTGCCGACCATCAACGTTTCCGCCATCGACATGGTGCTCACGTTCCGTCGGGCGGCCAGCGCCGCCGACATCAACCGCCTGATCGCCCAGGCCGCCGCCAGCGACGCCTGTCGCAACCGGCTGGACTATACGGAAGCGGCGCATGCTTCCATCGACTTCAACCACGCCCCGCATTCCGCCATCGTGGACGGCAGCCAGACCCGCAACATCGGCGAAAACACGGTCAATCTCTTTCTCTGGTTCGACAACGAGTGGGGATTTGCCAACCGGATGCTGGATGTGGCGCGCTACTGGAGTCAGAGGACGGAAGACAGAGGACGGAGGACTGTTCAGTAAGCGGCGGCTTCGCCTTCGTGGGGTTTACAACCGGCGCTTTGCGCCGCAAAGCGACTGTCCTCTGTCCTCAGTCTTCAGTCCTCTGCATCTGCCGAAGCGCAAGGCTTACCGAAAGCTGCGCGCCCACAAACCCCAGGCCGCCGCCACAGGCGACAAGGGCGAAGACGTGGGAAAAAGCAAGCCCTTGCAGGGCGAAGTGGCTGCCGTAAAGCGCGGCGAGTTGGGTAACAGAGGGCGACAGGGCAATGATACCGACAAAGATCAACAGTACGGCGACCCCCCCTCCCAGCCCGCCTTGCAGGATGCCGGAATAATAAAAGGGACGACGGATAAAGGCATCGGTCGCACCGATCAAGCGGGCGACTTCGATTTCTTCAGCGCCCGCCAGCACTTGCAGACGGATGGTGTTGAAGGTGACAGCGACAAGACCGGCGGCGAAGATGACGGCGAGCAGGTTTACCGCCAGTCGTCCCAAACGCAAAAAAGCGTCAAAACGCTTGATCCAGGCGGAATCGAGTTGCACATGGGCAACCCCCTGCCAACTGCCCAGCGTGGCGCTCAGGTGTTCCAGCGTTTCCGGGCTGGCGTCGGCGGGGTCGATGATGAAAGCATCCGGCAGCGGATTTTTCGGCAGGCTGGAAACGATTTCGGCCATGCCTTCGCTGGCTTTCAGTTGTTGCAGGGCGTCCGCCCGCGAAACAAAGCGCCATTGGTCGGGCAGCAGGGCTTGCAGATTTTTCTGTACTTCAGCGACCTCACCCGCGCTGGCATTCGTTTCCATAAACAGGCTCATCTGCTGCACGCGGGTGCTGCTTGCGCCCAATGCCTTCAGGTTATCGAGCAGCAGATAGCCTGCGGCGGGCAGGGTCATGGCGATACCGATGACCATAATCGAAAGCAGGGTGTTCAGCGGCGCGTAAAACAGGCGGCGCGTGGCGCGGGCAAAGGCAGCGAAGTGTTGGCGAAACCAGGTTTTCATGATGCGAGCGCGCCGTGGTCGAGGGTGATAACCCGGAGGTCTTTGCCGGGAATGCCGTGCGGGGCGTGGGTGGCGACGATGACCGTCACCCGCACCTGATTGAAGGCGATAAAGAGGTCAAGCACCTGCCGGGCGGAGGCTTCATCCAGATTGGCGGTGGGTTCATCGGCAATCAGGATCGTAGGACGGTTGACCACGGCACGGGCGATGGCGAGCCGTTGCTGTTCGCCGCCGGAGAGCGCGATGGGATTGGCTTTTTCACGCGCAAGCAAACCCACTTTATCGAGCGCGGCGCGGGCGCGGCGCACGGCTTCTCTGGGAGGAAGCCCGATGATTTCCAGCGGCAGCCGCACGTTATCCAGCGCCGAACGGTCGAAAAGCAGTTTCTGGTCCTGAAAAATCAGCCCCAGATTACGCCGTAGAAAAGGCAGCGCGGCATGGCGCAGGGCAACGAGATTCTGTCCATTGACGACGAGGCTGCCGGAGGTGGGACGCTCAATGGCGGAAAGCAGTTTCAACAGCGTGGTCTTGCCCGCGCCGGAATGCCCGCCGATCAACACCATTTCGCCCCCCGCGATTTCAAAGCTGACGTTTTTCAGCGCCTCGAAGCCACCGGGGTAACGCTTGTAGAGTTGGCTGCCCACAATCATGCGAACAGGGCATCCACAAAATCTTTCGCCACGAAGGGGCGCAAATCGTCGATGCCTTCGCCCACGCCGATGAAGCGGATGGGTTTCGGGCATTGACGGGCAATGGCGGCGACAACCCCCCCTTTGGCGGTTCCGTCCAGCTTGGTCAGGACGAGGCCGGTCACGTTGATGGCCTGATCGAACGCCCTGACCTGCGCCAGCGCGTTCTGGCCGATGTTGGCGTCCAGCACCAGAAGGACTTCGTGCGGGCCGCTGGCGTCGGCCTTTTGAATCACCCGGCGCACCTTGGCGATTTCTTCCATCAGGTTCAACTGGGTGGGCAACCGCCCGGCGGTATCCGCCAGCACGATGTCGATTTTGCGGGCGCGGGCGGCGTGAATGGCGTCGAACACCACGGCAGCCGGGTCGCCGGACTCCTGGGCGATGACGGTCACGTTATTGCGCTCGCCCCAGGCAATCAGTTGCTCGCGGGCGGCGGCGCGAAACGTGTCGCCTGCCGCCAGCAGCACACTTTTGCCCTCTGCCTGAAAATACCGGGCGAGCTTGCCAATGGAAGTGGTCTTGCCCGCGCCGTTTACCCCGGCAAGCATGATGACAAAAGGATTATGCCGGGAGACATCCAGCGACTGTTCCAGCGGGGCAAGCAATTCGGTGAGCGCGACAGCCAGCGCGGACTGGATGGCTTCCGCGCTTTCCAGTTTTTCCTTTTTGGCGCGTGCCTTCAGATGCTCCAGCAGATAACGGGTGGCTTCAATGCCGACATCGGAAGTCAGCAGCAATTCTTCCAGGTCTTCGAGCAGTTCGTCATCAACCTTGCCCCGCGAAAACAAGGCCTTCATCCGCCCACCCAACTGCGCCCGCGTGCGGGCAAGCCCGCCAAACAGACGCTCGCGCCAGCTCACACCGGCGGATGGCGCTTCAGCAGCCGCTGTTTCGGCAATCGCCACTTGCGTGGGTTCGTCTTTTTTTCTGAAAATGTTGAGCATGTTTCAATCCACGTCCAGCGTAGCCGGACGAAACCGCATAGAAGCGTTTACGCCTCTCCCATGCACGATGATTCCCCTGAAGGGGAGATTTCAAACCGGAGGTTAGTTTTTGATGAAAATCCTGTTACGTGGAATGGGCTGCGGTTGCTCTGCAGGTAATATGCAGCAGCACCATCACGAATTTCGGATTCTAGCATCAGGAGGCAGTACGTTGCGGAAAGCGCGCAGATGTTGTCTGGAGTGAATCGTTTTGAAGCAAGGCCGGTGGCAAGCCTACAACCTCGGATCCACTGGCTCGCTTTCCAGCGCCAGAATGCCGAATACGCATTCATGCACGCGGTAGAGCGGTTCTTTTCTGGCGAATCGTTCCAGCGCCTCCATGCCCAGCGCGAATTCGTTGAGGGCGAGCGC
>JAISRR010000164.1 GCA_031273565.1 Zoogloeaceae bacterium
GGCATGTTCAGGTTGTGGTACACGCGGCCCGTGATCAGGGGCCGGTCGGGATTGCCTTCCAGAAAGGAGACGATCACTTCATGCCCTATGCGGGGGATGGTCATTGTGCCGAATTGCGAACCTGCCCAGCCCTGGGACACGCGTATCCAGCAGGTGGTGTTCTCGTCACGTTTGCCTTCCCTGTCCCAGTGAAACTGCACCTTGACCCGACCGTGCTTGTCCACATAGATTTCCTCACCCTCGGGGCCGGTCACTATGGCGGTCTGTGTGCCGACGACACGTTCCTTGGGGTGGACAATCGGTGGGATGTAGCGCGTCAGTTCCGGGATAGCCTGGACTTCGGACTGATAGCTCATGCCCCGTTCGTCCGGCGCTTCGTGTTCCAGCACGCCGGGCTGTTCCCCTTCGTGAGACACCTTGACGACCCACCACCTCGCGTTGACGTCGTCGCGCGGGTGGTGGTGTATGCCGAAGGTGTAGCTGGGCAGATAGCGGGACACGTCGGACCGGCACTCAATCCAGCGGTTGAAGGTCATCTGCCGGCCAAGCTGGAGCCTGGCGTAGCGGTTTCCGGGATCGCGCTCTTCGTACAGATGCGGATACCGGTACTGCTCCAGCAGCATCCCCGGAGGGACAGGGGCTTTCCGGTCGTCCGGCTCATGCTCCCTGGCGGTCAGATCCAGCCTGACTCTCTGAAAGTTCCATTCCCTGTACATGGAAGCGTTGCTGTTGACCTCGTGGCGCAGATACAGACGGGAAATGACGGCGGTGTCCGCGGGCTGACCGGAACCGGGGAAAAATCGCACGTTGTGCTCGCCGGGAATGTCCGGCCCGCCTTCCCTGTCGCAGAAGCACAGGCAATGGGAGTTTTCCGTATGCTCGAAGTAGAAGTATATGCCTTCCTCCTCGCAGAGCCGGGTAATGAAGTGCAGATCCGTCTCGCCGTACTGGACGCAGTATTCGCGCGGTTCGTACTTGTAAAAAAGCTTGAAGGAGGATTCTTCACCCGTGAAGCCCTGCTCCTTCAGCAGTTTCTGGATAATCTCCACCACGGAAAGATGCTGGAAAATCCGGTGGTCCCGTATCTGGTCAAGAAACCAGAGACGGGGAACAAGCAGGCATTCGTAGTGAGTAAAGACGTTGCCGGTATGCAGTTGCAGCATGCGGGCGATTATGCCGTGGACAAACCGTGTGCCGCCACTCCTGTCCGCGATGGAAAGGCAGGCCTTGGTGCCGAGCAGGGCGTTTATGTCCACATTGGCGCTGCGGCTCACAAGCTCAATGCTGAACTCATACGCCATGCACACCCCCTCCAGACCAGAAAAACGGTACACGGAAAAATATCCGCTTTGCGTGGTGATGTTAAACCAGGTGGTGTTCGCATCGGGGCGCATAGTAATCTCCAAGACGAAAGTTGCTACACCGAAGAAATCAATGCCGCGCCACAGGCTGTTTTGTGCCCGTCCAGAGCAACAGGGATGCCCAGGATTTTGAAGCCGGAATCGCCTTCCACAATGGGAAATACCCCTTTGCATTTGGGGCATTCCACAAGATCACCGAAACAGGCGATGGGGATGCCCATGTCTGTGGGCCTGTGCGCCACCGAAATAACCTTGCCGCCGTGGTCCGTGGCATCGCCAAGACGGATGACGCCGCGTCCGCCGCTTTTGAGGGTCATCAGTTCACTCCTTTTTCTCGACGGGGTTCCAGGACACGGCTGAAATTTGCGCATAAATTTTCATTCTTCTTTCGTCGGCGAGGGAAAATGTAAACTCCCACGGATCCCCCCTCTTGATGATGAGCACATCCTGTGGCGCGGGCAAACCCTTTTGTTGCGCTGTCAGCATGGATATCTCCTGTACGCCTGTGGAGGATTCGATCTTGAAGCTCAAGTCGCCGGTATAATAAAACAACATGCAACCATGCCCGTCAGCGAGAGGAATATCCGACTGCAATGCCCATTCGGAGTCTCCAGCACAGATGTGCAGGGCGTTTTCGCCTATGCGCAAGGTCATGCCTTCAATATCCGGAAAACATTGCTCTGGAAAAAGTTTCCAGAGAACGTCATCAGGAATAGTTTCGTCCCATGTATTCATGTAATCTGCCCCTTTCTTGGTATATCATGGCGCTGAATGGTCAATATCTCGCCCAAGTCTTCCGGAATCCGACCAGTCATGGATATGCCTCTGTTATAATCTTCAGTTGATGTTTCTCCATCAGCGGACACAACCGTTGCGGGCAACAGGTCTCCGGCGACAGCCGCCATTCCGGCAAGGCCGCAACGCAACATCTGGCCGCCGGGTTATCTCGAAGTTCATGGCGCGGTTTTTGGACTGAAGCGGGCGCACCAACGATCCGTGACGTCTTGAGAGGTTGAGCAGCCATCCGCCTCAGTGGAATCAGGCTGCGCAAGCCCGTGCTGAAGATCCCTGGCGCGCACCGGTTCTATGATCCGCGCCAGATGTGCGTATTCCGGCAAACCGTTTTCAGGTTCTCCATAATTGCCCATTTGCGGTATTTCGTCGGCCTGGAGTATCAGACCGCCGGAATACTCGTATACCTGTAGCGGAGCCATAGTGTTCCGCACGACCAACGCGCCTCCCAGTTTGTCTACAAAATGGTCGGAAAGAACGATGATCCAGTCCGCGCAGCGTGGGCCGTCGTAAAGTCCTGCCCTGATGTCCTTTTTCCTCCTGGCCGGCATATACAACCCTTCAGAAAGATTGCAAAACTGCAGGCCCGGGTAGCGCAGCAGCAATTCCGTTTCGGTTAATCTGGACAGACAGCCATCCTCATAGCCGAAGGAACGGCCTACGGAAAAGCCCAATCTGCCGTGCCACGGGCGCAGCAGGCCGCACCATTTTGCCAGCAGGGTCGGCAGGGAAAAACGTCGGGGCACAACATCTTCAATGGGAAAACGGCATGTCACTATGCTCATGTCATGATCTCGTACACCGTAAAAGGGTTCTCCGCTTGCGTAGAAAGCGACATCCGTGGCGTCTGTTTTTTTGTCGCCGCCGTGGAAGACAAATTCCCATCCATCACCAACGGGTGCGTCAGGCAGCCAGTCATGGGGGCTGACATAGCCTGCCGGACCGCTTTTGACTTTTTTCCAGCTTCCGGTTTTCGGATTGGTCGTCCAGCGGAATTGTGTGCCGTAAAGCTCGCGATAGTCGTCAAATATGGCGAGCGC
>JAISRR010000213.1 GCA_031273565.1 Zoogloeaceae bacterium
GATAAAACCTTGGCCCGCGTCCTCACCGGAACGGGCGGCCTGACCAAGACCGGCGCGGGAATGCTGACCCTTAGCGGCGCGAACACCTACAGCGGCGCAACAGCGGTCAACGCCGGTACGCTGGATTTGACCGGCAGCCTCACCAGCGCCGTCACCGTCGCCAACGGCGCGGCCTTTTCCCTGCGCGGCAGCGTCACCAACGTGACCCTCAACAGCGGCGGCACATTAAACGCCTACGCGGGCGGCAGCATCGGCGGCAATCTGAACGCGGCGGGCGGAGTGCTGAATTTTTATGTCCCCAGCAGCATGGGCAACGGTGGCGCCCTGCTTGCCGTAACCGGCACGGCGGACATCACGGGCAGCACGGTGAATGTGGGCATAGACGGGGCAAGTTCTCCCCTCAACAAAGGCGACACGATTACCCTGATTGACGCGACAGGCGGGATTACCGGCGTTCCGCTCAATCGCGCCGCCAACGGCACCGGGATGCAGGGCGTCACCCTGCGCTACGCCTTCGCCTGTTCCTCCGGCACGAACCAATTGAGTTGCGAAACCACCTCCGTCGGCGCGGACGAAACCAGCAAGGCGCTCGCCGAAGGCTTTTTATCCGGCACGGCCTTTCTAAATCAGGGCGCGGATTTTGTCATCCGTGAAGGGCTGACCGCCGCCCTCGCCACCCGGTCTGCCGAAAATCACGAGGCAACAGGATTGCGCGGCTTCGCCGCCATCGGCGGCGGCAGTCTCAGGCACAACACCGGCTCACACGTTGATGTCGACGGCTACACCCTCATCGCCGGTCTCGCCGCCAGTTCCGGCGCATTCACCGCCGCCGCTTTCCTCGAACACGGCGAAGGCGATTACGACAGTTACAACAGCTTTTCCGTAGGCCGCGTGCGTGGAAAAGGCGACACCGACTACACCGGCCTTGGCCTCATGGCGCAGTTTGAACTCACTGAGGCGCTCACCCTCGAAGGCTCCTTGCGCGCCGGCAAGGTGAAGACCGACTTCGGCAGCAACGATTTGGGCAACGCCGGACAACGCGCCGCCTATGACGCCAAATCCGGCTATGTGAGCGCCCATGTCGGCGCGGGTTATCGCTTCAGCCTCGGCGAACAATCCAGGCTGAAACTCTACGCACACTACCTGTGGAGCCATCAGGACGGCGACCGCGTCCGCCTCACCACCGGCGACCCGGTGAAGTTCAACGCGGTCGATTCCCAAAGAACCCGTCTGGGGGCGAAGTGGGATTATCAGTTGAACAAAAGCGCCAGCGCCTACCTCGGCGCGGCGTGGGAACACGAATTCGACGGCAAGGCCAAAGCCACCGCCTACGGAGAAGCCATCGACGCGCCGGAGTTGCAAGGCGATACCGGCATCCTCGAAGCGGGCCTGACCCTGACGCCGATGACCAACCAGCCGTTGAGCATCGACCTCGGCTTGCAGGGCTATACGGGCAAACGCGAAGGGGTGACAGGCGGGGTGCGGGTGAGGTACGCGTTTTAGGGGCGGTTCAGGTAGGGCGGTATCGTAGAAACCGCCGTTGTTTGCCTGCGGCGCGCTCGGAGAGCGCGCCCTACCTGAACCCATCCTGCCTGTACATGTCTTACCCAGTCGGTGGGGGCAGGGCGGTTTGTCAGTGCAATGCATTCGGAATTAATGCGATTGTTCTGTCGGCGATCAGAAACATGGAGGAATAACGTTTGTTCCTGCTATCATCGCGCCGCCATGATTCACCTCGACAATCTCCGCTACCGCTATCGCTCCGCCGCGTCCCCCGCGCTTGATGGCGTTTCGCTCGACATCGGGCGCGGCAGCATTTTTGGTTTGCTCGGCCCCAATGGCGCGGGCAAAACGACCTTGATTTCGCTCTTGGCGGGCTTGCTCACGCCGCAGGAGGGCCACATCGCCATCGACAGCGAGCCGCTGGCGGCGTGGCGGGACGGACAACCTGCCGCGATTGCGCTGGTGCCGCAGGATTACGCCTTTTATCCGATGCTGACGGTGGCCGAAAATCTCGATTTTTTTGCGGGGGTACAGGGGCTTGCCGCGCCAGAGCGCAGGCGCAACTGCGCGGAAGCCATCGCCTTTGCCTGTCTCGAAGCGGTGGTGAATCGCCCTGCCGGAGAACTTTCCGGCGGTTTGCGGCGGCGGTTGAATCTGGCGATTGGTCTCACCGGCGCGCCGGATGTGCTGCTGCTCGACGAGCCGACGGTAGGCGTCGACCCGCAATCACGCCACTTTCTCTTGCAGGCGGTGCAACGTTTCGCCGCTGCCGGACATACCGTGCTCTACGCCAGTCACTATATGGAGGAGATCGAGGCGGTGTGCGCCGCGCTTGCCATCATGGACGCAGGCCAGGTGCTGACGAGCGGAACGCTTGCCGAGGTGCGGCGCGGCAAGGCGTCGGCGTTAACGGTGGAAATGGCGTCGTCGCCGCCGGAGGCGCTGACCGCGCATTGGCGGGCGCGGTTTCCCGCGCTGGAAGCTGCGGGGAACCGGTTTTGTTTTCCCGATTTTGCCGCCGCCGAACTTGCCGCGCTGCTCGCCGAACTTGCCGCTGCGGGCGTCGCTCTGGAACGCATGGAATACGGCGCGCCCAATCTGGAACAGGCGTTCATGCAACTCACGCAGCATGCTTTGCGCGACTGAGCCATGCCCGCCCTGTTCATTCGCCTCGTTGCCCTCTGGAAAAAGGAACTGCTGACGCTGGCGCGCGACCGGCACGGTCTCGCCGCGCTTTTTGTCATGCCCGCCGTTTTCATTCTGGTTATGTCGCTGGCCCTGGCGGATACGCTTTCCGGGCAGCGGGAGGCTGTTGTGGGTTATGCGCTGGTCGACCTCGACCAGAGCGCGCTTTCCCAGGCATTTGACGCGCAACTGATTTCGCTTGAGCGCATCGAAAAACAGGCGCGTCTGCCCGATCTGGCGAACGCCCGCCGTCGGGTGGAAGCCGGGGAACTCGCCTTTGTGGTGGTGATTCCGCCGGGCTTCGGGCAGCAAATCAGCCGCGACCAGACGCCGACATTGCGCTTTCTGGTCGACCCCGCTGTGCCGAAGGTGATGCAAAGCGGCTTTCGTCAGCAGGTTGAGGCGGCAGCGACGCGCTTCTGGCTCGAACAGGCGTTGGAGCGTTTGGGCAGCAGCATGATGATTCCCGATCTGGGCGAAAGCGTCGGGCAGGTCGGCGCGCCGCACATTACGCTCGAAACCGTGGGGCATGGCGCAAAGCAAAATGCCGCGCTGCCTTCCGCCGTGCAACAGAATGTACCGGCATGGCTCATTTTTTCGATGTTTTTCGTGGTCATCCCGATTTCAGCGGTGTTCATCGGCGAACGTCAGCACGGCACCCTGCAACGGCTTTGCACCCAGCAGGTTTCCTTTGGCGCGGTGCTGGCGGGCAAATTCCTGCCCTACCTGCTCGTCAATCAGGTGCAGGCGGTGGTCATGGTGGGCATCGGACGCTGGCTGGTGCCGCTTTGTGGCGGCGAGGCGCTGACCTTGCCCGCTGGCGCGGCGGCGCTTGTCGCCCTGTGGCTGGTGAGCCTCGCCGTCAGCGTGGCGGCGGTGGGTTGGGCGCTGTTCATCGCCAGCCTTGCGAAGAGCAGTGAACAGGCGACCATTCTGGGCGGCGTGGGCAATATTCTGATGGGCGCAATCGGCGGCATCATGGTGCCCCGTTTCGTCATGCCGGCGGCGATGCAGGCGTGGACGCGGATATCGCCAATGAACTGGGCGTTGGAAGGTTTCCATCATGTGATGCTGCGTCAGGGGAGCGTGGCGGATATTCTGCCCGCCGCCGCCGCGCTGGTATGCTTCGGTGTCGCCGCGCTCGTCGTGGCGGTTTTTCTCGACCATCGCGCGCGTACCCAATGACCGACCTGAAACTCGCCCTCAAAACCCTGATTGTCACTGCCTGCGACAAGGAGTGCGACCCTGCGTCCATCCTTGATGACGAACCCCTGTTCGGCTCCGATGCCCGGCTCGCGCTCGATTCGCTCGATGCGCTGCAACTGTCGATGGCCTTGCAAAAACGCTTCGGTGTACGGCTCTCCGACAGCAAGGAAACCCGCCGCATCCTCGCCAACGTCGCCAATCTCGCTGCATGGCTGGAAGCAAAAAGGTAGGGACGGCGCTCCGAGCCGTCCGTATCCAACGAACGGCGCTTTCTACGATCCCGCCCTACCAGAGACCCTGCCAGAGGCGGGTTTCAAAACCGGAGTCAGTTTTACGATGAATCACCGCACGCAAACCGCGCGCCCCGTCTACATCAGCCGCATTGGTCACGCCTCCGCGCTCGGGTTGTCCGCCGCCGCCGCCGCCCAAGCGCAACTCGCGGGCAACACGAACCGCTCGTGGCGCAAACTGCTTGGCGCGCGCTATCCCTGGTTCGCGTTGCCGCTGGACGAGCGGGACTGGATGGCGCGCGTCCGTCAGGCGGTCGGCTTCGTCGCCGCCGAACTGTCTGCCGGAATGCCCCCTGCCGATTTTGCCGCGCTGCCGCTGTTCATCGGCTCCTCCTCGTTCGAGGCGGGCGCGATGGAAGCCTACGCCCGTCACGCGCTCGACCTGTCTTTACCTGTTGGCGACGGGAATTTCATCCGGGAAATCGGCGCGGCGTTGGGGAACGCCAACACGCCGTGGAAGTTTTCCACCAGTTGCACCTCGGCGCTTGCCGCGCTGGAAACGGCGTATCTCCTGATCGGGCAGGGTGAAATCGACGCGGCGCTGACGCTCGGACTCGAATTCGCCAACGACACCACCTGCGCCGGTTTCGCCGGTCTGGGGCTGCTCGCGCCGACAGAAGACGCCGATGGCCTGATGCTCGGCGAAGCGGTTGCCGGATTGCTGCTCACCGCCCGTCCGCAGCCCGGCTGGAAAATCTCCGCCTGTCGGCTGGGCATCGACGGATATTCCATGACCGCGCCCACGCCCGATGGCAGCGCGATTGCCGCCAATCTCGCCGCCGCGCTCTCTGACGCCGGACTGAGCGCGCGCGACATCGACCTCATCAAGCCGCACCGCGTCCGTGTTTCCGGCACCGACGCCGCCGAAGAAGCCGCCCTCCGGCAGATTTTCGCTTCCCGCCGCCCACCGGAAATTTCCTTCAAACGCCAGCTCGGTCACACCCTGGGGGCCAGCGGCGCGGCGGAATTGACGGCGTTGCTGGCGTTGCTCGCCACCCCCGCCGGAGCCGCGCGTTACCACCATCCCCAACGCCTGCTGTTTAGCCTCATCGGTTTCGGCGGCAGCACGGCGACGCTGATTGTCGAACGCGCCGGAGATGCAACATGAATGGCGTGCGGATGGGCGACATGTTCCGGCAGCGCTTCAACGCCGCCACCCTTGCCGCCGCCGCGCGCGCGCAATCCGCCGTCCCCCTGCGTCGCGCCGGAAGGTTGACCGAACTGCTCCTCGTTGGCGTCGCCGCCTGTCTCGCCGACCAGCCTGAACGGCCCACCTGCGTGCTACTGGGTTCGCACATCGGCGCGCGCGCCGTGAGCAACCGGGTCGTGACCGACCTCATCATCGCCCGCGAAGCGCCCTTCCCCTACGACTTTCTCGCCACACAACCCATCCTCGCCGCCGTCCCCTTGCAGCAACGTTTTCCCTGCGTTGCCAACCTCCTCTACCAGCCCTGGAGCGACGACACAGAACTGCACTGGCAACGCATGCAAACCCTCGCGCGCGCGTGGCTACTGGCAGGCCGCTGCGAACGGGCGCTCTGCGGACAGGTGGAAACAACGGGAGAAAACGAACACGATGGGCGCTGGCAGGTCGTGGAAAAGGGCTGAAAAATGCCTCAGACTGCTGACAAAACCACCCTGCCCCCGCCGATTGGGTCGGGCGGGGACAGGCAGATTGGGTTCAGGCAGGATGGGTTCAGGCAGGATGGGTTCAGGTAGATTGGGTTCAGGTAGATTGGGTTCAGGTAGGGCGCGTTCTCCGAACGCGCCGCATGTAAACAACGGCGGTTTCGGAGAAACCGCCCTACCTTCCCGCCCGACCACAATCGCATCGCGATGCGTTTAAGCGCGGCAATCCAGCTTTGTCAGCAATCATCAAGCCGGGAGCGCGCGTCCACCGGCGCGTATTCACATCAGGCATAATCCGTTGTGTTACAGGCCGTTCGTTGATCGAATTCCTGCAACCACGGCAGCACAAGCAAAATTACCGGAAGCGCATTTCTTCCGGAACATAATTTCCAATAAAAGGAGACAACCATGAAGGCATTGATTTACAACGGCCCCGCCCAAAAAGCATGGGTGGAAAAGGCCAAACCCGGTATCGAAGCGCCGACCGACGTGGTGGTGCGCATCACGCACACCACCATCTGCGGCAGCGATTTGCACATTCTCAAAGGCGACGTACCGACGGTAACACCGGGACGCACGCTGGGACATGAAGGCGTTGGCGTGATCGAAGAGATCGGTCTGGCGGTCAGCAGCTACAAAAAGGGCGATCATGTGCTGATTTCCTGCATTACCGCTTGCGGCAGGTGCAACTACTGCAAGCATCAGATGTACGCGCATTGCAGTGATGGCGGCTGGCTTCTGGGCAATACCATCGACGGCACGCAGGCCGAATACGTGCGCATTCCCTATGCCGACCACAGCCTGTACCCGATTCCACCCGGCGCGGACGAAGAAGCATTGGTGATGTTGAGCGATATTCTGCCCACCGGCTTTGAAATTGGCGTACTGAATGGTCAGATCAAACCCGGTGACACGGTGGCGATTGTCGGTGCGGGGCCGGTCGGCATGGCGGCGCTGCTCACGGCGCAGTTTTACAGTCCCGCCCGGCTTATCATGGTGGATATGGATAGCAACCGGCTGGAAGTCGCCAGAACATTCGGCGCGACCGATGTCATTCGCGTCGGCGACGGCGATGCCGTGCAGCGTGTTCTGGAGTTGACCGGAGGCATTGGCGTGGATGTCGCCATCGAAGCCGTCGGCCTCCCCGCTACGTTCAACATCTGTCAAAGCATTCTGGCACCCGGCGCGCGTCTGGCGAATGTGGGCGTACACGGCAAGAGCGTTGAACTGCATACGGAAAAGCTCTGGATGCAGAACATTTCCATCAGCATGGGGCTGGTCAATACCAACACCACGCCCACGCTGCTCCAGACGGTGCAATCCGGTCGCATTGATCCTGGCAAACTGATCACGCACCGTTTCCCGCTGGATCAGATTGAAACGGCCTACGAGGTATTTGGCAATGCCGCAAAAGAAAAGGCCCTCAAGGTCATTCTGAACGCCTGAACCGGCCTGACCGGGCAGGACTGAAAGCGGGCTTGGTGAACACAAAGCCCGCTTTTTTATACTCTGGGAGGTGACGGAAGCGGGACTGCTCCGGGCGCGCGGGACGTCCCGAAGGGGCGGAGGGAGCGGACGTTGTTTACCCCGCCAATCCTCCATACCGTTCCACCCTGCGCGCAACCGCTGCTTCAAATACGCCATCGCCGCTTTCGATCAGGTCAAAGCGGGTTTTGGCGCGGGTGATGGCGGTATAGAGTAATTCCCGCGTCAGTACCGGGCTGATGGCGTCGGGGAGTAAGAGCGCCGTGTGGGTGAATTCGGAGCCTTGCGATTTGTGCACGGTCATGGCGAAGGCGGTTTCGACTTCACCCAGACGGCTGGGATGCAGGTAGCGCAGGCCGGGGTTGCCGTCGTTTTTCGGGAAGACGACGCGCAGGCTCGTGGCGTTGCCCGGTTCCGGGAATTCGAGGGCGATGCCGATGTCGCCGTTCATCAGGTTTAGGCTGTAGTCGTTCTTCGTCACCATCACCGGGCGACCCGCATACCAGCCCCGGTCTTCGCGCTGGAACAGGGTTTGAACGATGCGCCGGTTTTGTTCCTCAACGCCCCATGGCCCCTTGCGCACCGCGCAGAGCAGCCGGAAATCATCGAAGGCGGCGAGGACGTTTCTGGCCCATGCCTCGTCGTCGGCGAATGTGGAACGGGCATTCAGCGCGTTCCGATAGGATGCGTAGCCTTCTCGCAGCAGGTCATTCAGCGCGGGGTCATCCGCGTCGCGCAGACGCAGGGTGGAAACTTCTCCCCCGTCTTCCATCTTCTGTCCTCTGAAAGCGTTGCCGACGTTGACCGCCTGCGCCAGTTTGCCGATGCCGGAATCGCTGCCGAAGCGGTGCGAGTGTTTTAATACGGCGATATGCGAGGCGTCCCTGGTGTCGCAGAGTTCGCCCAGCACGGCGCCCGCTTCGACCGAGGCGAGTTGATCCTTGTCGCCGAGCAGAATCAGGCGCGCCGCAGCGGGCAGGGCGTCGAGCAGCTTCGCCATCATTTCGAGCGACATCATCGAGGCTTCGTCGATGACCAGCACATCCAGTTGCAGGGGGTTTTGCGCGTCATGGCGGAAGTGGCGGCTCCCCGGCTGGCTGCCGAGCAGACGGTGCACGGTGGCGACTTCGCGGGGAATGCCTGCCCGCACGATGTCGGAAACCGGCAGGGCGTCGACCTGCTTGCGAATGGACTCGGTGAGCCGCGCCGCCGCCTTGCCGGTGGGCGCGGCCAGACGGATGGCGAGCGCTTGCCCGGCCTCGATTGCCGCCGTCTGGAGCAGGGCGAGCAGACGGACGACGGTGGTGGTCTTGCCGGTGCCGGGGCCGCCGGTGATGATGGAGAAACGATGTCGCGCCGCGATGGCGCAGGCTTGTTTTTGCTCCGAATCCCCGGTGGCAAACAGGTTTTGCAGATGGTTTTCCAGATCGGGCGGGGTCTTTGCCACCGTCTGCCGGAGCGCGGCGAGGCGTTTGTCCACGGCGCGTTCGTATTGCCAGTAACGGCGCAGATAGAGGCGCGCGCCGGAGAGCACGAGGGGCGTGGCGTCGCGGGTGGCGTCCGGCGGATTCGTCGATAGCAGGGGGCTGGCGGTGAGCGCCTCCCGCCATGTCCCGATGTCCAGTTCGCGCAACAGCGCTCCGGGCAACAGGCGCGGGACGGCGGCGTTTTTCGCCTCGCCTTCCGGCGGCAGCGAGAGGACGGCATCGGGATTTTTCAGGGTGGCCGCCAGATCCAGGCAGACATGCCCGCGCCCCAGTTGATGGCTGGCCAGCGCCGCGCCCAGCAGCAGGAGGGGCGCGGCATCCGGGTCGAGGTCGGCGAAAAAACGCGCCAGCGCGACATCCAGTTCGCGCAGCCAGCCGCGCGCAGCCCATGCGCACAGCAGATCGAGCAGCGGTTCGCGGTTGTTGAGGAGGGTCGCCGGGTTCATGCCGCGCCCGCCTTGCGTTCGCCTTTGAACAGGGCGTCCAGACCTTCAATCAGGGCGCGCGGCGGGCGCGCCAGATAAACGCCTTGCGCCGGGGCGCGCAGGAACAGGTAGAGCGCGCCGCCCACATGCCGGTCGTAGTCGTAATCGGGCAGGCGCAGGGCAAGCTGGCGATGCAGCGCCAGCAGGTAGAGCGTGTATTGCAGGTCATAGCGGTGTTCCAGCATGGCGTCGCGCAACGCGTCCGGGGTGTAGGCGGCATCGTCCGCGCCCAGCCAGTTGGATTTGTAGTCGGCGACGTAATAACGGCCATCGTATTCAAACGTCAGGTCGATGAAGCCCTTGAACATGCCGTTCAGGAGATTTCCGGTACCGCGTGCGGGGCGGGGCCGACCGGGGCATTCATATTGCCGCACCCGGCGATCCAGTTCGCCCGCGTCGACGTGATGGGTCTCGAAGCAGAATTCCATTTCCGCCTGATAACAGTTGAGGTCGGCAAGCCGTGCCTTGCGCGTGCGTTGCTCATCCAGAGGCAGCGGCTGTTGCAGCAACGCCAGCAGCCAGTCGGCGAGAGGGTCAATAAATTTCTCCAGGCCGCGCCGCTTGCAACGACGGGCGATTTGCTCGCGCAGGGTTTCGTGGTCGACGGCAAAGCCATCTTCCGCGACCATTTCCAGCAGCCCGTGCAAAAAAGTGCCGGGACTGGAACCGCGTGGAAAGGCATGGATGTTGTCAGGCGACGGGTGGTGGATGACAGGAGCGTGGCTGTCGTCGTCACTGGCGTTTTGCATGGAGAGACTTTCCGGCGCGGCATCGTCATGACGCACGTGCCGCTGCGGCGCGTCTTTTTCTTCGCTCTGGCGCAAGGCGCTGTACGAGGCAATCCACCAGTTTTCGGTGGCGCGGCGTTGCGGCGTGCGCCAGACGGGGGCGGTCGGCGCGGTGTCGACGGGGCGACAGGAGGTTGTGGTTTCCGGTTCCGTGACTTGCCGCACCTCGATGCCGGGCGCGTCCCGCAAGGTTTGCAGCGCCGCCGCCAGCGGCGTATCCGGGACATCGAGCAGATAGCCCAGGGCCGAATCCTTCAGTCCTTTTTTGTAGTTCAACTCGGCGACGCCCAGCCAGCAGGCGTGGCGGGCGCGGGTCAACGCCACATACAACAGGCGCAGGTCTTCGCCCAGACGTTCGGCGTCGGCGCGTTGCAAGGTGTCATCGTCGGCGTGAAAGACCGTTCGACGCTGGCCGTTATCGTGCAGCACGAAGGGTTTGCCGCCTTCCAGTGGGCGGAAGGTGCAGATGAAGGGCAGGAAGACCAGCGGATATTCCAGTCCCTTGGACGAGTGGATGGTCACGACGCGCACCAGCGCCTCGTCGCTTTCCAGGCGCAATATCTGTTCGTCGCCTTGCTTGTTGCCCGTCAGACGTTCGTCGAGAGAACGAATCAGCGCCTGTTCGCCGTCCAGCCCGGCGGCGGCGTGTTGCAACAATTCGGAGAGGTGCAGCAGGTTCGTCAATGCCCGTTCGCCGCCCTCATCGCGCCGCCGCATCAATTTTGCGGGCAGGTTGAACGCGTGCAACAGGCGGCGCAACATCGGCAACACGCCCTGTTTTTGCCAGCACTGGCGATAGTCGCGGAATTGCAGGACGCGCGCTTCCCACTGGCGTTCGTCGCGGGTCAAGGTTTCCAGTTCCGCGAGGTCAAGATTCAGGGTGCGGCTCGCCAGCGCGGCGCGCAGGGCGCGGTCGTTTTCCGGCGCGGCGATGGCGCGAAGCCACAGGCGCAGGTCGCGGGCTTCCTGACTGTCGAAAACCGAATCCCTGTCCGAGAGATAAACGCTCTGCACGCCGCGCCGGGAGAGTTGCGCGCGGATGGCTTTCGCCTCGTTCCAGCCGCGCACCAGCACGGCGATGTCGCTGGGTTTCAGCGTGTCCGTCTGTCCGTCGCGGGTAAAACCGGCGCGATGCTGCTGACCACCGTTCAGCAGGCGCGCGATTTCTTCGGCGGCGCAGGCCGCCATTGCGCTGATATAAGCGCCCTTGCCAACGGGTTTTTCCGTCTGCAAATGCCAGACCGTCAAGGCGGTTTGCGGCTGGTCTTCGACCGTCCAGGTTTCAGCGCGCCCCTGTGCGTTCACCTCGTCGAAAGGCAGTTCGTCGCCCAGACCGAACGCGCCCTTGTCCGCGCGTTGTTCGGCCTGCCGGAAGAGGCGATTGACTGCCGCCACCATGTTCGCGCTGGAACGGAAATTGGTTTTGAGGCTGTAATGATGGCCTTCGGTGGCGTGTCGGGCGCACAGATAGGTGTGGATGTCCGCACCGCGAAAACTGTAAATGGACTGCTTGGGGTCGCCGATCATGAAAAGGCCATAAGCGCGTTCATCATCGCGCTGTTCCGCGCCGACCTGGTAAATGCGGTCGAAAATACGGTATTGCAGCGGGTCGGTATCCTGAAATTCATCAATCAACGCCACCGGGAACTGCTGGCGGATGACCTGCGCCAGTCGTTCCCCCCCTTCGCCTTGCAGGGCATCGTCGAGACGGATGAGCATGTCGTCGAAACCGATTTCCGCCCGCTTCTCTTTTTCGCCCGCGCAACGATGACGCACCCAGGCGGCGGCGTGGCGCAGGGCGGCTTCGGTGGGGTCGGGGAGCGCCCGCAACCGCTGTTCCAGTGTTTCCATGTCTTGCAGGGCCTGACGCACGGAATCGCTGAGGGTCAGCGTAACTCCCTTTTTGCAAACACCCTCGATGCCCGCGCGGGTCAACCGCTTGAAATAATCGCCGCTGAACGACAGCTCGCCCCCCGGGTCATCGAGCCATGCGCGCAAGCGGTTCAGGCGGGCGTTATAGGAACTGACGCTCCAGGTTGAACCGTTCAGTTTTCCCTCGGCCTGCGCTGCGTCGAACAAAACCTGAAACGCCTCCACCCATGCGCGCCAGGGCGCTTTCAGGGCGGCCAACGCTTGCGCGCGCTGTTGCAGCGTCGCGTCCAGCAGGGTTTTTAACGAATGCTCGGGGGCTGCCCCGCTTTCCGCCAGCAAATCCTTGAGTTTGTCGCAGAGGGCGTCTGGGGTTTGCCAATGCTGCATCACCCAGTCCAGCGACTCGCCTTGCAAGGGATAACATTGTCCGCGCCAGTAATCGCGCGTCACTTCGGCGAGCAGTTCACTCGGGTCGGTTTGCAGGGTCAGATTGAACAGGCTCAAGCTGTCAAAAGCGTGTTCGCGCAACATGCGCTGACACCAGCCATGAATGGTGGAAATGACGGCTTCATCCATCCATTCGGCGGCGAGTTCCAGTTTCTTGGCGCCGCTTTGCCGTTCTTCCGCAGGGATGCTGTCGCGCAACTCCCGCAACAAGGCATCGTTCCCGCCCTCATCTTCGCCGCGCAAAACCGCTGCCGCTTCGACCAGACGGGCGCGGATGCGGGCGCGCAGTTCGCTGGCGGCGGCATTCGTAAAGGTGGCGACCAGAATCTGCGTGGGCAGCAAAGGCGCACGGAACGCGTTCTCGCCGCCGTGCTGGAGAATGAGCCGCAGATACAGCGCGGCGATGGTGTAGGTCTTGCCGGTGCCCGCGCTGGCTTCAATCAGGCGGCTGCCGTAGAGCGGGAAAGTCAGGGCATCCAGAATCCGGGGCGCGTCGTTCATCGTCAAACTGACTCCGGCGGGGCTTCTGGTAGGGTTTCTGGTAGGGCGCTTTCTCCGAAAGCGCCGTTCGTTGAATGCGGACGGCTCGGAGAGCCGTCCCTACCCATCTGGTTCGTTGGACGCGAATGGTTCGGAACGTCGTCCGCATCCATCTGGCGATAGAGCGGCGCGTACAGGCGTTCGACCCACTCGTGGAATTCGCCATTCCGGGTAATCGCTGCAAAATCCGGGTAAGCGCGCGCCAGCGTGGGCGACTGGCTGGCTTCGCCTGCAAGGTTGAAATCGTCGCCGTCGTAGCAGGTCGCCGCTTTTGCCTCTGGCGCGGCCTTGCCCCTGGCGGCGAGCCAGGCGAACGCCGTTTTGCAGGCGACGGGCAGGGGGCGCGTCATGCCTTCCCGCCAGCCATCCAGCCAGTCGGCGAGGATGCGGCGGGCGTCGTCAGCGGACAGGGGGGCAAAGTTTACCGTTTCATCTTCCCCGACCAGCAGGCTCGTGAGGTTGAGACCGCTGGCGGCGGCGGCGACATGGCGGACGTAAGCGGGCAGCAGGCGATGCCATTTCCATTGTTGGTTTTTCAGCGCGCCGGGCGACAGTTCGATAGACGCCAGATGACCCTCGTCATTACGCCGCAAGTTGCCCAACACATCTTCCAGCAGCATGTCCGCGTGTGGAAAACGCAGCGTTTCGGGCGATTCAGGAAGCTGCGGCCAGTTTTGGCGCAGTGCCCGGTAGCGTTGCAGTTGGTCGGGCAGCGATTTTTGCAAATCCTTCTGATCGTGCGCGCCGAACCCCGCCAGCGGCAGGCTGCCGCTGCGTTGCAATTTTTCGGCGACGGCCTGCAAGGTCGCCTGCGTTTCGCTATCCGAAAGCGCGCTCGCGGCTTGCAGCAATTCGTCCTGCATGTTGTGGCGCTGCAAGCCATCCAGCGCGAAAAGCTCCGTGTCTCCGGTGGTGGCGGTCGCTTCATCGAGATACACCTTGAGACGCTGGTTGAAAAAATACTGCACGGGGTTACGCAAAAACCGGAACAGGTTTTCCAGCGTAATGGATTTTTCTTCCCCCGGAACGCCAGCCCTCCCAACGCCATCCGCCGGATTGCCGTCTGCCGGATCGCCGTCCGCCAGGACCCATTCGCGGGCGTAGCTGAACAGTCTCGCGTCCTCGCCGAAATAGCGGCGACTGAAAGGCTGCAAGGGATGTTCAGTGGTCAGCGTCGCCAGCAGATCGCCTGCATCTTCCCGCCGCCAGACGCGGGCGAGGTGGTCGCGCAACTGACCGACCAGCACGGAAGGCGGCCGTTCGCTGTTGTCGCGGATGTTCTTCCCCACCCAACTGATGTAAAGCCGCTGGCGCGCCGAGAGCAGGGCTTCGAGCAGCAGATAGCGGTCATCTTCGCGCCGCGAGCGGTCGCCGGGGCGGTAGTCGTGACGCATCAGATCGAAATCCAGCGGAGGATGCTGGCGCGGATAATCGCCATCGTTCATGCCGAGCAGACAGACATGTTGAAAAGGAATGGCGCGCATGGGCATCAGGGTACAGAAATTCACCGCGCCGGCGAGAAAGCGTTGGCTCAAACGTCCCTGATCGAGCGTCTCAAGCCATGCCTCGCGCACAATCGTCAGCGGCAGGTTTTCCTCCAGCTTCGCCATCGCGCAGCGTTCCTGCCAGTCGTCCAGCGTCTCCTGCAAATGGACGATGAGCGCCGCATCCTGTTCGTCTTCGGCGTGAAAAAAATCGTTCAGCAGGTCGCCGAGACGCTGGCCCCAGACGGATGGCGACGCGGGTTGCCGGAGGGCGGCGAGCGTCCGTTCCAGCGTATCGAGCAGACGGGTCAGCGGGCCGAGCAGGGCTGCTTCCAGACTGCCGATTTCATCGTAAGGCTCAATATCGGCATAGGCGCCGGCATCGCCTGCGGCATAACCCAGCAACATGCGGCGCAAGCCGAAGCGCCAGGTGTTTTGTTCCTGCCCATCGCCCACGCCAAACGTCGCCCGCTGCGCGGCGTCCAGTCCCCAGCGCACGCCCGCGCCTTCCAGCCAGCGTTTCAGCAGCGGCAAATCGTGTTCCGTCAGATCGAAGCGGGTGGCGAGCGCGCTGACTTCCAGCAGGTCGAAAATCTCGCCGACGCCGAAACGGCTTTCCGGCAGACTGAGCAGGTGTTCCAGCGCGATGACGAGCGGCGCTTTTCCCCGCACGCCCCGGTCGGCCAGGGTAAAGGGGATGTGACGGTCATCGTCGGCGGCGAACTGGCCGAATACGGCCTCGATGTGCGGCGCGTAGGCGTTGATGTCGGGCGTCATGACAATCACGTCGCGGGGGCGCAAATCGGGGTCGGCGTCGAAGGCGGCGAGCAACTGGTCGTGCAGGATTTCGACTTCGCGCTGGGCGCTGTGGGCGAGGTGAAAACAGAGCGAATGGTCGTCCGCCGCAACGGGGGGATGCAGCGCCTTGCTTTCTTCCGGCGAACGCAGTTCGAGCATGTCATTTTGCAACTGACCGAGCAGCGTCTCCGGCGCAGAAGCAAAGAGGTCGATGCGCTCGAAGTCCGCCCGATAGCGTTCGGGATTGTCGTAGCGATCCAGCAGGTGAATGTAATCGCGCCCCTGCCGTCCCCAGGCGGCCAGCAGGGGCTGCGCGGCAAGGTGCTCGCCATCGGCGTCGAGCGGGGCGGTAGATGCGGGCGCGGCGCGGGATTTCTGGCGGCGGTAGGCGTGGCGCAGCAGTTCCTTGCCTTCGACGATATCGCCCCAGTAGTGCTGGCAGGGGTTGTGCACGCAGAGCATGACCTGACTGAAACGGGCGATGGTCGCCAGCGCTTCCAGCGTTTGCATGGGCAGGGAAGAAATGCCGAAAACCGTAATCCGGCGCGGCAATCCCGGGGAGGCGGGCGGCGACGCATCCGGCTTTTGCAGTTGTTCGAGAAAACGCTGATGCACGCCGGAACGACTTTGCGCCAGATGCTCCGTCCCGACATCCGCCAGCAGGACACGCCACAATTCCGGCTGCCATTGCGCGGCGGCTTCCGTCATGGCATCGAATGGACGCGAGACACCGTTGCCATCGCGCAGCACATCCCGCCCCGCCGCCCAATCGTTCAGCCAGTCGGCGCGATAGACCTGATACTGGTCAAACAGGTCGGCCAGACGTTCCGCCAGTTGGTAACGTTTTTTCAGATCGCCATCGTCGGCGAGAAAGCGACGCAGGGGTTCAAATCGTTTGTCATTAAGCAGATCGGGCAACAGCCGCATCAGCCGCCAGGTCAGCGGCGCTTTATCCAGCGGCGATTGCGCCGGAATCGTCGCAGGCCCCAGCACGGCGCGATACGCCCGCCAGAGAAAACGCGCCGGCAGGTCAATTTGCAATGCCGCCGCAATTCCGCATCCCGCGTCATCCGCCAGCGCCAGCTTCAACCATTGAGCAATGCCATTGCTCTGCGCCAGCAACACCTCGTTTTCCAGCGGCGCGAGCGGATGCCGCCGCATCCACGCCACCGCCACATCGCGCAAATCTTCTAGCCGGTTGCCGTGCAGCACGATGATGCCGGGGCTGATGTTTGTTTGCATGGCTGTTCTTCAGCGTCCAGAAAATGAGTGCCGCCATAATCGCCCGTTCTGCGGCAGATGGGGTGCGGCTATTCCGAAATCAGGTTGCCCAGCACCAGGGAGAGCGTGTTGCCGATGGCAACGGGACGCCAGTAGGATTTCCCCCCAGCCTTCACTTCCTGCAGTTGCAGGATGCCGACGATTTCTTTCTCTATCGGCGCTGCCTCCAGTTTCGTGATTATCCCGGACAGGATGGCGGCTTTTGCCGCATCGGAGGCGGCGGCGTTTTCAAAGGCCTTCAGCGCCGTCGAAACATGCGCGTCGGGGATGAAGCAAACATATTCCACGCTGGCGATCCGGTTGCCCGTGGCGGCATCCCGCTCCAGTTCGCTTGCCGTGGACTGGCAACTGGAACGTTGGGCGGCAGCCAGCAGGGTCTTGAGAAACAGACGCTCTGATTCGGTTTGTTGGGGTGAAGCGGCGGCGTTCAGGTCTTCCATATCCAGAATGCCCTGAAGGTTGAAGACGTTTTGACCCGTGAGCGGACGCATGTAATCGTTGATTTCCGTCGCGCTCCGGATGTCCCGGTTGATGAGGACTTTCAGATAAAGATCGAGAACCTGCGTGGGTTGCAGCTCATTCGCTGCGTAGGCGCTGGCACAGAGGAGATTGCCCAGAAGCAGGCACGGCATGCACATCCTGGCCAGTCTGCGTAGGGGTTGAAAACAGGATGTGGCGTGGCTCATGGTCGATTACACGTCGATATTCCGCGCGTACAGCGCGTTTGATTCGATGAAGTCGCGGCGTGGTTCGACGAGTTCGCCCATCAGGGTGGTGAATACGGCGTCGGCGCTGATGGCGTCTTCGATGTCCACCCGAAGCAGCCGCCGTACCTGGGGGTCCATGGTGGTGTCCCAGAGTTGTTCGGGGTTCATTTCGCCCAGACCTGTGTAGCGTTGCTTGCTGATGCCGCGTTCGACCTCGTTCATCAGCCAGCGCATGACTTCGGAGAAATTTTTCACCGCGCATTTTTTCTCGCCGCGCTGAATCACCGCGCCGGTGCGCTCGGCGTCGAACAGACCAAAAAGCAGTTCGGCGGTCTTCTGTAACTGGGCATAATCGCCGGAGCGCAGGAATTCCGTATCGATAAACCCGACCTTGATGTTGCCGTGGTGCAGGCGTTGGGTGCGCAGACGCCAGTTTTCCGTGCTGGTGTCGTAATCGGCGGAAATGTGAATGCCGGGGCGGACGCTCTGCGCGATTTTTTCGGCGCTCGCCAGCGCAGCCGCTTCATCGGCGAGGGAGAGGGTGAGGTTGTGCGAGACGATGGCGCGCAGCACTTCGGCGTTGATGTAGTGTCCCAGACGTTCGACCACCGCCTGCGCGAGCAGCCAGGAACGGGCGAGTTCTTCCAGCGCTGCGCCGGTGATGGGCGGGGCGTCGGCGCTGGTGATGAGGCTGGATTCCTGCATCGCCATCTGGAGCAGGAACTGGTTGTATTCGTGGTCGTCCTTCAGATAACGCTCGGTCTTGCCATGTTTCACCCGGTACAGCGGCGGCTGGGCGATGTAGACATGCCCGCTTTCGATCAGTTCCGGCATTTGCCGGTAGAAGAAAGTGAGCAGCAGGGTGCGGATGTGCGCGCCGTCTACGTCGGCGTCGGTCATGATGATGATGCGGTGGTAACGCAGCTTTTCCGGCTTGTACTCGTCCTTGCCGATGCCGGTGCCCAGCGCGGTAATCAGGGTGACGACTTCCTGTGAGGAAAGCATCTTGTCGAAGCGGGCTTTTTCCACATTCAGGATTTTGCCCTTCAGGGGCAGGATGGCCTGAAACTTGCGGTCGCGCCCCTGCTTGGCGGAACCGCCGGCGGAATCACCCTCGACCAGATAGAGTTCGCAGAGCGCCGGGTTTTTTTCCTGACAGTCGGCGAGTTTTCCGGGCAGGCCGCCGCCATCCAGAACGCTTTTGCGGCGCGTCATTTCGCGGGCGCGGCGGGCGGCGTCACGGGCGCGGGCGGCTTCGACAATCTTGCCGCAGATGGTTTTTGCGTCGATGGGCTTTTCCTGCAGGAATTCGGCCAGTTTCGCAGCGACCACTTCTTCCACCGCCGGACGGGCTTCGGAAGACACCAGTTTCATCTTGGTCTGGCTCGCAAACTTGGGATCGGGCATTTTCACCGAGAGCACGCAGGCCAGCCCTTCGCGCATGTCGTCGCCCGTGATGTCCACCTTGGCTTTCTTGGCGATTTCGTTTTCTTCGATGTACTTGTTGATGACGCGGGTCATCGCCGCCCTGAGACCGGTCAGGTGGGTGCCGCCGTCGGCCTGGGGAATGTTGTTGGTGAAGCAGAGCACCTGTTCCTGATAGCTGTCGTTCCATTGCATCGCCACTTCGACGCTGATGACGCCGTCGTGGTCGCCGGTGGGGACGGTGGATTCGCCGCTGGAATAGAAGACATTGGGATGCAGCACGCTCTTGTTGCGGTTGATGTATTCGACAAAACCCCGCACGCCGCCCGCAAAGGCAAAATCCTCTTCCTTGCCGGTGCGCTGGTCGACCAGACGAATCTTGACGCCGTTGTTCAGGAAAGAGAGTTCGCGCAGTCGCCGGGCGAGGATGTCGTAGTGGAATTCGATGGTGTCGAAAATTTCCTCATCGGCCATGAAATGCACCTCGGTGCCGGTGCTCTGGCTGTCGCCGACGGTTTTCATGGGCGAAACCTCGACGCCGTTCTGGATTTCGATGACCCGGTCGGCGACATGGCCGCGCTGGAATTCCAGCTCGTATTTTTTACCGTCGCGGCGAATGATGAGCCTGAGCCAGCGGGAAAGCGCATTGACGCAGGACACGCCGACGCCGTGCAGACCGCCGGAAACCTTGTAGGAATTCTGGTTGAACTTGCCGCCCGCGTGCAGCACGCACATGACGATTTCCGCCGCGCTGCGTCTGGGTTCGTTTTTATCGTCGAACTTGATGCCGGTGGGAATGCCGCGCCCGTTATCGGTGACGGAGATGGAATTGTCGCCGTGGATGGTCACCACGATGTCGTCGCAATGCCCGGCCAGCGCCTCGTCGATGGCGTTGTCCACCACTTCGAACACCATGTGATGCAGGCCGGTGCCATCGGAGGTATCGCCGATGTACATGCCGGGACGTTTTCTGACGGCTTCCAGACCTTCGAGTTGCTGGATACTGTCTTCGTCATAGGCAGCGGCTTGCTTCGGGTTTTGTTGCGGGGCTTCGTTCATGGATTTTTCCGGTTGTCGTACAGGACAGGCAGGGGTGGCGCGAGTTTGCGTAGATGGATGCGTGGCTTAAATGCGCATCGGCATCACGACATATTTGAAACGCTCGTTGCCGGGCACGGTGATGAGGGCGCTGGAATTGGCGTCGTTGAAACTCCAGCCGATTTCGTCGCCCGTGAGATTGTTGAACACATCGAGCAGGTAGGTCACATTGAAGCCGACATCCAGCGGCGCGCCATCGTAGCGGACTTCGATTTCTTCCTGCGCCTCTTCCTGTTCGGCGTTGGCGGCGATGATTTTCAGGGTGTTATTGTCGAGGATGACGCGCACGCCGTGGAACTTGTCGTTGGTGAGAATGGCGACGCGGGACATGGCGGCATGTAACGCCTGACGGTCGGCGACCATGTGATTGACGAGTTCGGCGGGGATGACGCGCTCGTAGTCGGGGAATTTGCCGTCGATCAGCTTGGAAACCAGCACGGTGTCGCCGAACTCGAAGCGAATCTGGTTGCCGCCGACGCTGATTTTCAACGGGTCTTCGCTGTCGGTGAGCAGCCGGTTCAGTTCCAGCACCGTCTTCCTCGGCAGAATCATCTCCTGACGCGGCAGATCGGCCTCAATCGCCATGCTGTTGTAGGCGAGCCGGTGGCTGTCGGTCGCCACGCAGCGCAGTTCCTGACCATCGACCATCAGCATCAGGCCGTTCAGGTAGTAGCGCACATCCTGGGAAGCCATCGCGTACTGGGTTTTGCCGATCAGGTAGCGGAAATCCTTTTGCGTGACTGTCAGCGTTTTTTCTTCGCCTTCGGCGATCACCATGCGGGGAAAATCGTCGGCGGGCAGGGTTTGCAGGTTAAAGCGGCTGCGCCCGGCCTTGACCAGCAGGCGCTTGTCTTCGAGGTCGAGCACGATTTCGGCGGATTCGGGCAGGGAACGCAGGATGTCCTGCAATTTTTTCGCCGCCACCGTCACCGCGCCGTCTCCCTCGCCTCCCACGTGCTCGCGTTTGGTGGTGATCTGGATTTCGATGTCGGTCGCCAGCAGGGTGAGATGTTCCCCCTTCTTTTCCAGCAGGACATTGGAGAGAATCGGCAGCGTGTGACGGCGTTCCACGATGCCGGAAACCGCTTGCAAGGGGGAAAGCAGGGCGTCTCGCGTGCTTTTCAGAATAATCATGACGGCAAAACCTTTCCGGTAAATTTTTTGAAAAATAGATGTAATTCTAGCGTAAATGCGAGGAAACCGCGCCGACAGTTTCAGCGCGCCGGGGCGATTGCCCTGAGAAGGATTTCGCGGGGGAAAATTCTGCCTCCTTCGTCCGTTATACTGTCACATTCGCCTTGCCTTTCCACTCGAATACAACCATGTCTGACGATACCTCCTCATCCGAAAAATCGGCTGAAAAATTGCCGACGCTTTCTGTGGGTGGCACACCCATTCCCGGCGATGTCCCAGCCGGACAATCTGTGCGGGATGATGCGCGTTTCGCGGAAATGCGCCAGGAAATTGACTTGCTGGTCGCTGTTCGCGCAGATGCGGTAGAGCCGAATTGGAAAAAACTCATCAGGTTGGGTGAGGAATTACTGGGCACGCTTGGCAAGGATATTTCCGTGGCTTCATGGCTCGCAGCAGCCTATCTGCGCGAGCAAGGTGAAGAGGGGTTGCGTAAGGGTGCGGCAGTGCTCGCTGATCTCTGTGCAATCCATTGGGAAGGGATGTTTCCACCAGTTGCCCGTATGCGCGCGCGCGTTGGGGCAGTTGATTGGTGGCAGGATCAGGTCGATGCCTGGCTGGAAAAGCAACAGCCGCAATTTCTGCCTGCTGATTTGCAGACCGAACTCGCAGAATCCCTGCACCGCCTGGAAGAAAGTTTCACCGCGCATGTCCCCGATTCACCTCTTCGCATCTACGCCCTTGCTGCACGCCTGCACCAGATTCCCTCGCCGCCCGAACCGAAGCCAGCATCGCCACCACCTGTAGCCACGCCTGACAACAATGTCGGCGAATCCGCGCCTGCATCTACGCCTTCTGCCACATTTGCCGGGACAGCCTTTAATGTGGCGAGCATTGCCGATTGTGCTCGTTTCTGTCTGGATGCGGCGGAAACGCAATTGCGTGACGACTCCAGTCATCCAGCCTCCTACACTTTGCGCCGGGTTGCCTTGTGGGCTGGTTTGCGTGACCTGCCGCCGAGCGAGAACGGGCGCACCCTGCTTCCTGCACCGGAAGAGCATGTCTTGCCAGGTCTGACGGCACTTCTTACCACTGGCGAAAACGAAAAAGCGGCTCGCACGGCAGAAGCCGCCTGTAATGCCTATATCTATTGGCTGACTCTGCACAACCTTACTGCCCGTGCACTGGCAGGGTTGGGCGCCAGCCATGCAACGGCGAAGCGGGCACTGGAAGGGCAAGTGGCAGGTTTGCTGTTGCGTTTTCCCGAACTGCCAAAACTCGCTTTTTCTGACGGCACGCCTTTCGTTGACGCGGCTACCTTGAGTTGGCTCGCCAGTCTGGGCGGTTCTGCCATATCCGCAGATCCCTTTACTGAAGCCGTTGCCGCAGCCGAGGCTCAACTACCTGCTGCCGCGCTACAAAGCCTGGGCGACTTGCTACTTCGCTACACTGCTGGCAAGGAGGCGCTCACCCTCTACCGTGCCGCCTGCACGGTGTGCCAGAAGGGTGAACTATGGTTGCCTTTGCCTTTCCTTGCGCAACGCCTGACCGCCCTCGTCGCAACCCACAAATTGAGCGTCTACGATCCTGTTGCCGCATCGGAAGCGCTGGCGGCAGCGGCAACGGCGCTCGCCACCCTGCTTGCCGCAAATCCGGAAAATTCCGAAGCAAGGGCACAGTACGCCGCAATAGCCGCAGAACTGGCAGGGCTGCAACCCCATCGCCTGTTATCTTGATCGACAATTATTTTTCAAAATTGGATAGCGACTTCGTGAACGCTTTGGGAATTTCCTGCTCCAGAAAACGGTTAATGATTGCCAGATGTTCATGTGTAGCGGGGAGAACGATGAATTTCGTTTCGATACCTCATGCAAAATGCGCGGTAGCTGCGGATGCGAGCAGGCAATACAGCGATAGGCGCTATGGGCTCAGACATCATGGGTGAGGCAGTGTTGCAATCCAGTCGCCTACGGATCTACGTACTATTGAAACCTTGCCAACGCCATTTCGCGGGTATTGACGATGGTCAGAATATCGACAAATCCGGCCATTTCAAACACCTCGAAAACGCTGGCCTTCAAACCGTACAAAACCAACTGACCGGCTTGCCCTGCCACACTTTCGGCAAGTAACAGGACAACGCGCAAGCCTGCGCTGGAGATGTAATCCACCTGAGAAAAATCCAGCGCGATTTTGTGCGCCCCATCCTCTACGTAAGCAGTCAGGATTTTTTTCAGTTCCGCCGAGTTATTGCCATTGATTTGACCCTCAAGCGCAATCAGCAGAACATTATGGATAGTTTCGGTGGTTAACTGCACAGTGTTTTCCTCTCGAACAGGGTTGGAAACGGGCGGAACTTGACATGTAGCACGGCAACAGAAGTCACGGATGATTTGAAAATGGAATTACTCCCTGTCCAGTTTGCCTGTTAGTGACAGGGTGAAATTCGCGCCCATGAATTTGAAGTGAGGGCGGGCGCGGATGGTGATGCGATACCAACGGGGATTGTCGGGCATGTCATCTACTTTTACCTCAGCCATACGCAGCGGACGGCGACTGCGGGTTGAAGGGTCGGGGTTGTCCATTTCAGTGACGTATTGGTTAATCCATTTATTCAGTTCTTCTTCCAGTACCAGTTGGCTTTTCCAGGCTCCGACGTTTTCTCGTTGCAGCACTTTGAGGTAGTGCGCCAGACGATTCATGACCATCATGTAGGGGAGCTGTGAGGAGAGTTTATAGCTGATCTCCGCAGCATAGTCGTCGCTAACATTGTCAAAGTTTTTGCCTTTATGGCATGAGTTGGCGGAGAAAAACAAGGCGTCGTTCAGGCCTTTACGCATCGCCAGGGCGACAAAGCCTTCTTCTGCCAGTTCAAATTCGCGTTGTTCGGAGATGAGTACCTGAGTGGGAATCCGCTGTTCTGCGATATGGGCGCTCATGGTGTAGAGCGGCAGGCTCTGTACTACGCCGCCTTCGGCTCCGATGATGTTGGCGCACCAGCGGTATTTGGCGAAGCTGTCAGCGAGACGTTCGGCCAGGGCGAAGGCGGCGTTGCCCCAGCAGAGGTCGTCGATGCTGTCGCGGTTTTCGCGGAAGGAAAAACTTCCTGCGTAATTTTCCGGGGTATAGGGGAGTCGCAGGAGGAAACCGGGTAGGGTCAGTACGGCGTAGCGGGCATCTTCGGATTCGCGGAAGCGTTGCCAGCGGACGTAGTGCGGCATGGAAAACAGGGTGCGGAAGTCTTCCAGTGCGGGAAATTGTTGCCAACTGTCGATTAAAAAAAAGTTTTTTTCTACCCCTGCAAGAAAAGGGGCGTGTGCCATCGCGGCGACAGCGGAGGCTGCGGTGAGCAAGCGGATGTCGGGCGCGCTGGCGGAGAATTCATAGTTGGCGACAATGGCGGCGACGGGTTGCCCACCGAATTGTCCGTATTCGGAGGTGTAAACATGACGATACAGGCCGGAAAGGACGATTTCTGGCGCGTCGTCGAGGTCCGCCAGCAGGTCATCTTTGGAAATGTCCAGGTACTGGATAATGATGTTCTGATGAAAATTGACGCGCAGAACGAGAAATTGCAGCGAGCGCCACGAAGTTTCCAGCGCGCGAAAACGCTCGTGGTGCAGGACCTGGCTTAACTGTTCGGAGATGCGTTCGTCAATTTCGGCAATCATGCCGTCCGCGAGCGCGCAGGAGATGGGCGTGCCCGCCGGAAAAACCAGAAGGGCCTGAAGAAAACAGCCTAGCGTCGCTGCATCTGGTACGGTATTGCCGCTGGTTCTTAGTGTTTCTTGCAACGCAGGAAGAATGCAGGAGTGCGTGGCAGATTCAGAGGCGGACACGAACTTTTCCTTGTGGGGTGACACTGGAGTAGAGATGTACCGGCACACCGGAGTTATCTCCTTTCAAGCGTGCAGCGATGGAAAAGGCCAGAGCTGCGTGGTCTTCCTGGTGCGGCGCAAAGGTCACTTGTACATCTTCAAGACGAGGTTCGTAGTGGGCGATGAATTCGATAATTTCCCGACGCAGCAGCGGTTCATCATTTTGGGATACCCCTGCGCCGGAGTGGATGAAATCCGGCATACCAAAATCAGTGTCGATGAGGGTGCTGCCCACACGGGAGTTCAGCAGGCGGGAGACATACGAGCAGATGGATTGCAGCAGGCGCTCGTCAGTTTCCAGTGCCTGGCGATCTTCCTGGCGATAGGCGGCAGAGAGGCGTTCAAAGAGGCGCAGCCGGGGCATGGTTTTTCTCCTGTGCTGCGTTTTGTTGCGTCGGGCTGGCTACAGAAGCTTCCTTGTCCAAGGTAAACACAACCCGCAAACGGTCGCCCGCAACGTAAGCCGCCCCATTCATGTGCTTTAACAAATCAGGGGTGCGCCCCGTGCCGGAAATCCGGATAAATCCCGGATGCGGATACACTTGCAGGCGATGCAGGAAACCTTGCGTCAGTACGCGCGCAACGACTTGTTGCAAACGAAGGTCGCCGTGCAGGTCAACAGAGAGTGAACCTTTTTCAACCCGGCGGTAGAAGGTAATTTCACCGGGCGTACCCTTGAAGGGGAAGATGAGTTCAATGCTATCGCCTTCTTCAATAATTTCCGGTTTGCCAAGAGTGCCTGTTCCCCCACTGCGCCCCTGTTCCAGTTTGCGCCACGGAGAAGCGGGAGCCGGTTTCGGCGGGCTTACAGCGGCAGCTTGTGGGTGCGGCGCTTTCTTTTGCAGCACCGGCGCTGGCGGCGGCGGTACGGAGTGAGTGAACAGGTTTTCCACCAGGCTGCCCGATGTTTCTGAGGGTAAATGCACCATGAGGGCAAGCGCCATCAGAAACACCAGCGCGAACCAGGCGGCAAGCATGATATGAAACAGGGAGCGCAAGGAATGCGTCATGGGGCTTACCTCACGTACGTAATGCGTTCGGGCGCTTCAGGGATGTTGCTGTTTTTTTCTTTTAGCAACAGCGCCACATTGTCCGGGAAAATCCGGACTTTCAGGTTGGTGATGCCAGCGGCGGCAAGAAAATCGGCTGCGGCAGGGAAATCCGCCGGAACGAAGTTACGCTCTCCATACTGGAAATCTTCAATAAAACTGGCGAAATCTGGATATGCGATTTTTGCTTCGAAGGCCGGGAAGGCAATCACCAGCTCAGTGCCCCCGCATTGTTTTTTATCGAAGACAAAACGCTCGTTGTGTGGGTAATTACGGTTGGTCAGTTGCCAGGTTTTTTCCTGACATTGCAAGGTAAGCGAGGTGCTGTTGGCGCGCACCTTCGCTTCGATATTCAACAATGTCGGTTGGGAACGCAGGAGCACGCCCGGCATTTTTTCTGCTGCTGTCGCTTCCGCTGTCAAGGCGAATTTCTCACTACTACTCAGGAAGTAAAGAAAATCATTGGTGAAGGGGAAGGCGCGGTTGTCCCACACTGCCGCCGAGATGCCATCTGTCTGGCGACGCATGAAGGGTGAAAGTTCTTCGGCGACGAATTTGGTGACGATGCCTTCCTGTCCGAACATCAGGGCAGTATCGTCGCCACGATGCAGGTGTACCGGGCTGGCGAGTACCTTGTTTTCCCAGTCGTATTGCAGCGCCAACGCTGCGCTTACGGTAATGCCATTGCCCGCATAATCGAGTAGATTGTTAAAGACCTGCAATTGCGGAATGTCGGGGGATTGGAAAACTTCTCCGACGTTTTGCCGGTGATCGTAGCCTTGTGTGTAGGGGCTTTCGTTCAGGGCATCTGAGTCGCGTACGCCAAAATGCGTCCGTGCCGTCAACAGCGACCAGGCAGGATTGTCCAGGTTTTGCAAAATAGTGCGCACGGCACCAAAGTATTGAACCATTTCCATGATGCCCACGTAAATTTCGCGGACGTGACCGTGCGTATCCGGTGTTTTCCACAATTCCTGCAACACTTCCGGTGTATTGATGCCAGCAATCAGCATGGTGTGCCAATCAGCAGGGTTTTTGCTGGCGTGCCCTTCCTGAGCGATGAGGGTCATCACGTCAAAGAGGTGCGCTTTCGCCAGCCATGCGGGTGGTTTCGCGGCATTTTTCAGGGGCGTGAGTTCTGTCGTCAAGCGCGCCATGAGGCGTGCGTGCGGTGTTTCCGCAAGCGTCTTGGCGTTACTGAGGGCGGCATAGGCATCACTGTCTTCAAGGGACTTCGATACCTCGCAAAAGCGTTGCGTAAAGATCTGCCAGTGTTCTTCGTAGCGGGTGTAATAGGCAGTAAACATACGCTCGGTTTTTTGGCGCAGTTGCGTGTTGTCGCTGCCGGGCATATCGAGAAACCCTTGCAGGAATTTTTTGTTTACCGCATAGCCTGCCGCCGTGTAAGACGCCGGGATGCAGCTGTCTTCCTGGTCGTTTCCGAAGAGGTGCGGCCAGTATTGCGACAGACAGACTTGTTGGTCGCTGTTGGTACTGTCGTAGTAGCTGAAAATGGAGTCCGAAAAAGTGTCGAAATTGCGGGTTAGAAAAGGCACCAGAATGCTACTCACATCTTCACCGAGTACGGTCAACTGTTCCGGGCTGGCAGTCCATTCCAGGCCGCGTTTGACGACTTCGCCATTGATTGTGCCCCAGCTTTCTCCTGAGGCCAGCGGGAAGAAAATCGTAGGTGATTCGATTTTCCCTTTTTCAAGTTGTTCACTAACCGCATGTCCCAGCCACGCCAATTGATTGACTGCGGCATGTTTCTCTTCGGTATATCCGCCGGGTTCTTTCAGGGTGCTTTCCAATCGGATAAGTAGTGGCGCAAGCTGTTCGCGATAAAGCCTTTGGGTGAAGCGAAGTTTTTCTTCCTGTTCGATACGCGCCATCATGTCGAGACCAAAGGTTGGCAAAAACCAGCTTTTCCGTGCGGATTCAACTTGCATGATGTAACGCATCTCGCCCTGCAATATGCCCAGTTGCCCGGAAACCAGATGTTGCGCAGCGGTGGGGGGCAAAGTAGTGATGGTGCGATTCTGGTAAAGCACGTTGGCAGCCATCAGACCACAGGCGCAAAACAGCACCAGACACCACGACCCCATGACGACAATCCAGGCGTTTGAATAGGCTGAAAAACGCCCGTGCAAGGGGTATGCCGTTGCGTTATATGCGGGCAAGAGCCGCGCAAAAAAACGGGAAAGCGCACTATGTGGCGTTGCCTTGGCTGCGGTTGTCGGCACATTTGGGGCTGTGGAGGCACGTTTTTCTTCTGTCGCGCAGAAAAATACGCCCGACAAACGCACGGGGTCTTGCCGGGGCACATCCTGCAAGAGCGTGGCAAACAGGGCGTCGAGTTGTCTGCCGATTCGCCTGATTTCTTCCAGAAAACGCAATTCGTCGGCCCCGGCAGGCGTGCCTTGTACGAGATCATCGTAGAGCGCTTCGCGCAGCATCGCACCGGCAGCATCGGCAGCCAGCTTGCCTTGTTCCGTCCAGGCAGGGCCGTTGCTCTCTGGCACAAAAAAGCGTCCGGGCAGCGCCTCTTTGTTTTTGGTGCGCGCCAGCAGCAATTCCCCCCCCGACAGTGTTTCCATGTCCTGCACCAACACGCAGAGCGGCACATTGCGATTGAGCGCGACCATCGTGGAATAGAGCGCGTTGCGTAATTGAAAGCCCCATTCGTGCAAAGCATTGCCATCCTTTTGCAGCAGGTCACGGGCGGAAACGAGCAGGAGAATACCGGCAAAGGCATTTTTGGGGACATCCCGCGCCAGCAGGGTGAGCAATTCTTCTCCGCGCTCTCCTTCCAGCGAGCCATTGGCTGCCTGCAACAGCGTTGTCACGGCAAAGTCGTGCCGTGCCAGCGATTGGGTTTCAGGCTTGCCCTTTTCATTAAACACGGGTGACAGTACGGTATCCTCGCTGGTGGCATCCAGCGCCAGATACCATGAACGACCGTGAAACTCACGGCGATCCAGCCGTTTCTGACGGTCGAAGTGCAACAGCGAACGCCACAAACTGGCCATTCCAGAAACTTCGGCTTCGGCGGTGACCTCGGTCGTTTTCAGTCCGGATAGCGCCTGCTGCACGAAAAAACGTTTATTGCGCATTCGCCATAAAAATCGTCCTGCCCGGAACAGCAAGACCAGACCGGCGATGCCTGCCAAAATGAAAAGGCCAGTGAACATCGGCCAGTTCAGCCACCACGCCAACAAGGTCAGGAGGCCCAGAAGGATGAGCGCCAGCAGCAGGAAGAGCAGACCTTTGAGAATGATGCCGAGCAATTTCATGTCATGTTCCGTGAGGAGGGCATTGGCTTAGAGTCCGGGACGAGGGATGTCGACCAGCAAGCCGGCACAATATATGCCGAACAGAAATGTGCCAATCAGCGGTAGCAGGATGTAAAACAGCCATTCCAGCACGGATGAAATTTCGCCCGTGCCATGTAGCTGGCGTGTAAACCAGCCGTTTTTTGTTGCTGCGGGCGCGAGCGAATTTTCACTGCCTTGCAACACCTGGCGTGCGGATTGACGCAATTTGTCGATGAGGTTGCCATGACCATAGCAGCGGCCGGAAAAGCCAAGCAAGAGGCAAAGGGCGTACACATCGAGTTCGTGTCGTGCTGCCCGCTTGCGTGGCAGACGGGCGGCGGTTTCCAGACGTTGCGGCAGGGAATCGTCCGTACTCGCCTCATCTTCGGGGGGGAGGGATAATTCTGTCAGCAGTTCTTCCAGGCGCTCAAAAAACAGGCGACCTGCTTCGGAAGTCTGAAAATACGTGTGTTGCAAACTCTGCGCCACCCAGGCGGCGGCATCGGGACGCGGTGCGGTGAGTATGGTTTCATCCACCCAGGCATAGACGGCAAGACGGCAATGCGTGAGGTCGATGGGGCGATCCAGTGTGTCATCAGCAGATGGTGTGGTGGGAGAAACAAGCCCACGTTCTTCCTCGGCAAGCGCCCACAACTTGCGCCTCAATTCCACCATATCCACCGGGGGTTCGCTCTCCGCACACGAACGCCCATGGTGCAGGGCTTCGCTCATTAACGGGGAAAAGCGTTTCAGCATTTTTATCTTCGTGCCTTTATTTTCGGATTACCGTCAATTGCACCCATAAATCGGCGGGAGCATCGGGCAGGAAGAAAGCGACTTCGCCGTTGCGCAGGGTGTGTTCCCACAACGGATCGCTCGAATCGATTAAAAAATAGGCGGTATCCTTGCGCCGGGGCAGCCCTACGGGGGGTGTGTCGGCGTGAATCAGACGAATGCCGGGAAGCGCCCGTGCCACGATATTACTAATGTCCCGAACCGGCGCGAGTTTGCCGAAGGCGCTTACCCGTTCTATCAGTTGTTCCGACATCGGGGAACGCATCAACAGCCAGTAGCCATAGGAATTGTTGCAGGCGCTTTGCGGCATCTGCGTTGCCAGAATGCCATCGCGCGCCTCCAGCACAAAGGCAAAATCCGGACCTACGACCAGTGAATCCACCAGGCGGGTAATGATGCCGCAGGCGGCGCTGTAGCATTCATAAAGATTTTCGTGGTCGTAGGGCGGCAGGGCACGCAAGCCCTGACGGGTTTCGCCCACTGGCGAAAGTTCGCCGGAAAACACCGAGAGTTCCCCCACAATACGGCAGAGGGCAACAAACATTGACCACGGATGCATGGTTGGCGCCAAAAGCCGCTGTTCAATTTCGGGGACATGCCGGGAAATGGCACCCAGCACGCAGAACAGGGTAATGCCGTAGAGCGAGGAAACCTCCGAAGACGAGGCATCGCCGCCAATCAATTTGAATTCTTCCAGTTGCCGTGCTCTGGAAAGCAGAATGTCGCACACATCGCGCGACATGCTGACCAAAGTATCAATCGCCTGAATATTTACGGTCGGCGGCACGAAATGGCTATCCAGTCGCACCCGTTCGCCGTTGCGTATCAGGCGGGCAACGGGCACGCGCAGGAGGCTGTCTTGCATCTCGTCGTCAAACAGGAGGCGCAGGCGATAGCGGAGGGTTCGCACATCCGCGCGCGTTCCCTTGCCGTGCAAATCGGGAGCCGTTTCCGGAGCGAGTGGCGTGGTGAAATGATAGACATCGGGTGCGCTCTCCGGATCATCTGTGGGATAGACGTTATCGCCTTTTTCCCGAAAAGGCGCAATGCCTACATATACGGAGAGCGGTGCTCCCGGGTTTTGCCAGACGGCGCGAAATGGACGCGGCGCAAGACTGGCATTACCAGGCCAGGACAGCCATGTGCCATCCTGCAAAAGTAATTCGAGTTCTGCGATTTCGCAGATTTCTGCGTCCAGCGCATCCTCGTTAATTTTCAGATGGGAGACGCCCCAGAACCAGGGTTGCAACAATGCTTCGGTAGAGGCACGTGCAAAAAGCTGTTGCCGTTGCTCAATCTGAAAATGCTGTGGCTGGAGAAAAACGCCCTGTTCCCAGAAAAGCGGCCTATTGTTCACGCTCGGCTCCCTTAATGCTGACAGCAACATCTGTCAGATTAATAATAATATCCATGTTTGCTGCGCTATAAACGGTAGTGCGAAAAAATGGAATATAGCCTTCTTTTTCGCTGTGCAGTAAAAACGGAAAAACGGCAGCAGATAAATCCGGCTTTAAATGTGCATATCCAGCAACGACCGCCAGGTTTTTCGCCCGTTCCGCACGATCCATAACCACTTCCTGATACGCGCCCGGTTGCAGCCAGAAACGCTTTGCCGCCGCCGCATCAACCGTATCTACCGTACATCCCTGCAAGATGTCAAGCCCGGTAGCGGTGTTCGCCAGCGCATTAAAACGATTCAGGTCAGCCACTTGATAAACGCAAAGGCTCAACCCCAGAGGCGTTGCTTCAACTTCGTTCAAGTTGATACTGGTGATGAGATGCAGCGTCAGCCCACCGGGTGTCGCTGCCCAGCCAACTTGCGAGGGATCCGCTACCGGTGCGGGTGGTGGTACGGTCGGTGGACGCGTGGCCTTGTCACCGCCGCAGGCCGCCAGCAGGCAACAAAACAAAACGAGAGAAACGTAACGCACCAACAGACTCATGAAATCATTACCTTTGACTGCCCCGACATGGAGCACATGCCAGTGGTGTTGCCGTTATTGTGTTTGGTTGTCGCGCCTTGCGAGACGGCGGCTTTGCTTTCCAGTTGCACCTTCTGCGAACCCATGATGAATTCGCCCTGATCGATAAATTTGTTTGACACCACGCCGCCTGACACGCCTGCTTCGTCGCCGTTGGAGAGCAGGCTTTTCGATTTGATGTTGAGCGCGGGCGCGCCGTCAATGAGTACCTTGGAACAGGCCGTGCCCGGATCGACCATGTTGCACTGAAAAATATTGACATAGGGAATCGGCACCGGCCCTGCGGGCGGTGCGGGTGTTTTGCAGACATCCGGTGGCGTGCTCATGCAGGTGCCACCCTTTAAAGTGAGTGCCATCATTTTTCAACCCACCTTGATATGGCTGCCATCCAGGTCGAGTAACTCGCTCGCCTTGATGTCCAGGTTTTCTGCACGCATCCGTGCGCTGTGGCGACAATCGAAACGCAGACGACCGACAGAAACTTCTGAGGTTTCCAGCGTTTCTTCACTGTTCTTGCCGTAGCAGGCGTGCCTGCGCAGCGCGATGTCCAGCAGTTTTCCCGCCTTGCGCCGTACTACCGCGAAACTTTCCGCCAACAGCTTGCCGGTGATGAACAACACGCCTGCGCGCAGTTCCAGCACATCGCTGGAGAGTTCCAGTCGCCCTGCCTGCATTACGGTATGCGCGGGTAAGATCAGCGTACCCGTGTGGGTGTCGCTGGCGCGGCATAAAACGGAAAGCAGCCAGGCATCCTCGCCGGTAAAGGCCAGCAACACGCGGTCGCCGGCTTCTGGCGTCAGTAAACATCCCGCTGCCCGTGTTGCCCGTACCAACCCGAAGTTGCCCGCCACCACCAGTTTATCTTCGCACACCATTTGCACCAGTCCATCCACGAGGGCATGGCCTGGCGCGGCTGCGTATTTTTGTTGGGTGTTCATGCTTTTCCTTTCCATTACGTTCATCTCATGCCATTCAATTTACGTCTGTCGAAAACCGTTCCGCTGCCAAACGCTCATTATCCGTGGGACGCAAGCCATCCAACAGACAATTTTTTAATGTGGCGACGGAAAAGTCCACATTGTGCCCGTCTGCCAGTCGCAAATCGACGCTGCGCAGCTGGGCATGTGGCAGGCGGACGTGGGAAAAATTCGCCATTGCAGCATTCACCTCGTCCAGCGTGGCAGCGGATAAATCCGCACCCGCAAGGCCGGCCTTTTGCAGATTGACCCGCACAAAAGCGCCAGCCGCAAACGAAACGCCGGAGAGACTCGCGCCGGAAAGGTCGCAATCCGTAAATGTGGCGGCGGAAAAATCGCCGCCGGAAAAACCTGCGCGGGGTAATTGGCAGTTTATTACGCGCATCTGGCGGCAGTCTGTTTCCTGCACAATCCATTGCGGCAAATCGCAATGCAGCAATTCTGCATCCGCGAGACGACCGGAGCGGAAAAACAGGATTTCGCCTTTGACCCCTTCCAGTTTCAGACCGGAAAAATCGCAGCCGACGCAGGCCAGCATATCCACATTGCCGCCGTGAAAACCCATCGACGGACGCACGCCGGAGAGCGTGGCGCGAGTGAGGTTGATGTCTGTCCAATCCACTTCCAGCATTTGCAATTCCAGCAGATTGGCGCGGGTGAAATTGGCTTTGCGCCAATCGACCTTGTTCAGCGTGGTGCGATGCCAAAAACTCCCGGTTGCGTCGACACCCGCAAAGCTGCACGCATAAAACTCGCTGTCTTCCAACGTTGCATCCTGCAAAATGGCGGCGGAAAAATCGCAGCCGGAAAAAACGGAGCGGGAAAGCTGACTCTGGCGCAAATTGGCGTGCGCGAAATTACAGTTGCTAAAGGTGCAATCCATCAGCACACGGTTCGAGCTGTCTTGTCCTGAGAAATCCAACCCGGAAATCGTTGTTCCCGGCTCGAAGTCTTGCGGGATATTGTCATCACTCATTATTTTCCTCTCATGCCCTCTTGCGGGCGGCCAGCAGGGTATTGCCGGTCATCGCCCCGGACAGGTCGGCATTTTCCGTGGCGACGCGGTAAAGGTCGCTGGCGTAGAGGTTGGCCTTGGCAAAGCTCGCGCCCGTCACCGTCGCTTCGCGCAGCGAGGCCTGCATCAGGTTCGCGCCGGTGAAATCCGCGCCAGTCAATTGGGCATGGGAAAAATCCGCGCCGTTCGCCCGCGCCGCTTGCCAGCGACAGGCGGCGAAATCGCAAGCGACAAAGCGCCCGCCCTCGGCGGCGCTGCCAACAAAAGCGGCTTCCTTCGCCACGACCTCGCGCCAGTCCGCATCCTTCAGATTCGCGCCGGAAAAATTGCCGCGCGAAAGATCGCTGCCGCCCATCAAGGTCGACCGGGTTAAATCTGCACCAGTGAAATTGCTATCTGCCAGACGCACATTATTCGCAACCGAGCGCGGCAGACGGGCGGCGCTGAAATTGGCTCCGCTAAAATCGCTGTCGTAGAGTGCTGCATCGGAAAAATCCGCCTGGGCAACATTGACCTGGCTCGCCGTCGTGCGGCGAATGCCCGCCTTGGCAAAATTCGCCCCGACAAAGCTCGCGCCAGCCAGCTTCGCGCCGTCGAATTCTGCCTCCTTCGCGTTCAAACCGGCACCCTTGGCCTGTTGCAAATCGCTGCCGATAAAGCGGGCGCTTTCTGCTGACGCGCCTTGCAGCGAGGCATTGGCGAGAATCGTTTTGGAGAAGGAGCCGTTATTCAACTTGGCGCGGTCAAAATTGGCCTCGCTGCAGTCGGCGCGGTCAAAGTCCGTATTTTGCAGACTCGCGCCGGAGAAATTCGCCCCGGCGAGCCTGGCGTCGTGGAAAATCGCGCCATCAAGTTTCTGCCCGGAAAAATCCCGCCCGGCCAAATCCTGATACGAAAAATCGAGATTGGGCGGCGCATCCGTGGCTGCGGCAACGGCAGCAGGAGGAGGTGGTGGCGGCGGCGAAGCAGCCGCCGCACCCGTTTGCGCGAGACTGGCGGCGGAAAGCGTGTTGGAGGCCATTTGCAAGGCGCTGTTTTGTGCCTGGCTTGCGGCGGCAGGAGCCGGGGATGGCGTGGCAGCTGCAACAGGGGCCGCGCCCGCTGCCTCCCCACCTGTCACCTGACTCACTGGCAACTCAATGCCCGCCTCGGCGGCGACCTTTTCCATATTGGTGACGACCGAAGTCATCGAGCCAGGCGGGAAATCCATCTGTTTTTCCAGTTCGCTCATATAGGTTTTCAATTCCGTCAGCGAATTGAATTGAGGCTCTTTTTCCAGTTCGCGGGAGAGTAACGCCGCCTTGTCCGGGCTGAGGCCCGCCTTGACCAGCACCTCTTCCAGCTTCGGCTCCGGCCCGGTGATCTGCGCCAGCACTTGCTCGCCGCCCGGTCCCTGTACCTGGAGGATAGTGCGCTGCATCCGCCGCACCTCGTCGGAAAGGGGCAGGGAGCGTTCAAAATCGGCCTGGTATTTCGCCACCGCCGCGTTCCAGCTTGCGGCGTCGGAGTAAGCGGCGGGGTCGGGCGGTTCCATCGCCATCACCGCGTCGACCCCCGCGATCGTCTGCTCGGAAACCCCCGCCTGCCGCAGCACGTCGTGCAATTCCGGAGTGGGCGTCGCCTCTATCTGCTGCTGGAGCTTCTCCATCGCCGCCGTCTGGCGGACAATTTCCGCGCGCGTCGCCGCGATCTGTTCCGGCGAGAGCGGCGGCAGGCCCGCCTCGGCCAGGCCCGCGTTGATCTCGTCCATCGAGGTATCCAGGTCGCGCAGGGCGTCCGCTTGCAGGCTGGAGAAGTTGGCGGCGACTTTCGCGGCGGCGGGCGGCGCGTTTTGCTCTTCCTTTCCCAGCGCCGCCTTGCTGTCCTGCCCGGATTCCCGCGCCGGTTTTTGCGCCGCAGCGCTGACGGCCAGGGAAGCGGCGCTCATCGCGGCCGCCTTGGGCAGCTCCGCCGCCACAGCGGCCTCCGGCGCGAGCGCGGCGGCCTCCACCTTCGGCGGCGCAACGGCGGCGGCTTCCGTCTCCGGCGGACGCATTTCCAGGCGCACCCGCTCGATGTCGGAGGCCCGCCCGTCGGCGGCGGGCAGGAAAAGATGGCCCAGCAACAGGGCCAGGCGCTGGTTGGGAAAGAGCCACAGGGTATCGTAGGGCAGGCGCAATTCTTCTTC